>CAYWBR010000109.1:0-7633 GCA_964456675.1 uncultured Bacteriovorax sp.
TGGCTTTTAGGTATAATAACCTATCAATATGGTTCATTTATTTAAGAATGCGCCAATCTACAAAATCAATGGTGCGATTCTTTCTGATCATGTTTTTAAATCTCTATGCTTTTAATCAAGATCGACACTTTAAAGCGATTATGGAAATGAAGCTACTTAACCGATCTACTTTTAATCTTTATGTAATAAATTTTTACCTAATTGGCCGGGGGCACTCCAAAACAGCATTTACCAAGCTCCCCTTTTCTAAAATCATTTAAAATTAACTTATAAACTCGCTCTAAATCAAGTTCACCTTTTTGTTTTAAACACCCTCGAAGTACTGCGATTTTTTCCATAATTTCTTCTGCAGATATACTTAGTAAATCTACATCGTGAAGCTTGTAGCGCTCTTTAAAAATATTTGAATCTGCTGGCGCTAAATTTTTATAATAATTAATAATAAATCTGGCCGGAATCAAATCCCCCACCACATCTTCTGGTATCGCATTAAGTGCACACAACCAAAGTCCGTGCTCTTCTCTTGCAAAAGACGGTGGCATCACTCCTGGAGTGTCTAGTAACTCAAGATCCTTATCGATGATTATTAATTGTTGAACTTGAGTTTGTCCTGGCTTATCCGCAACCTTTACGGCCGCTCTTCCTGCCAGTTGATTAATAATCGTTGACTTGCCTGTATTTGGAAGACCAATCACCATTAGACGAATCTTTTGTTTAAGAACTTCTTTATCAGGATTATTCATTTTACGCTTATCCATGACAATATTCTTTGCCATGGATAAAACTTTTTTCATTTGCGCACGATCAAAACAGTCGATAAAAATAAAAGGTATTCCCTCTTTTCTAAACCATATTTCCCATTTCTCAATCATTCTTGGATCAGCAAGATTTACTTTATTTAAAATAATCAAGCGACTTTTTTGGCGAAGAGTTTCATCAAGTGTTCTATTCCCTGATGCTAAGGGCGCTCTCGCATCTCTTACTTCTAAAACAATATCTGCCATTTTAAGTTTCTCTTTTATCTCACGGATGGCACGGGCCATGTGGCCTGGAAACCAATTAAATCCTTCGCGAACAGGAGCATCAGGTGTCAATTTTATTTTATCAGTCTTAGGAATTTGCTTTTTGTCTTGTTTTTTTATTTTATTTTTATTTGGAATTTTCTTCTTCATTCTTATACCTATTTTAGTTTTAACTTTCTTGATCTGTTATAAAAAAATCTTTATAAAAACCTCTACTTAAAACTAGTTTTGATTTCTTACTATCATTTAGTTCTATCTCAAATTTTCGATCCGCTATTTTTTCAATTTTAGAGATATATTTGCAATTTACAATTATAGCACGATGAGATTGTTTAAATCCAAATTTCTTATATTTGGCCAAAGTTTGTTCAAGTGATTCTTGAATCAAATACTCCTTTGGGCCAACTATATATTTACAATATTGTCCTTCATAAATAATACATGAAATATCATCAATAGATACCTCATTTACCGTATTTCCAACTTTGAACTGCACCTTAATATTTGCTGGCTTTAATAAACTTAGCTTTTCAATAGTTAAAGAAAGTCTTTCTTTTGAAATAGGCTTTAAAAGATAGTCTAAAGTCTTATGTTCAAAACTTTTAAGAGAGTATTCTTGATGGGCGGTAATATAGACAATAAAGCACTGATGTTCTAGTAAATATTCACCTAACTCTATTCCCGATAACCCTGGCATGCTAATATCAAGAAAAACAATGTCCACATGGTTTTCTTTAAGAAAACTATACGCATCATTTGCGTTTTGAAATTCATTTATAACTTGAACCTTATCCTGAAAATCATTTAATAAGCTTTTTAGCCTACTTCTAGCAAGTGATTCATCATCGACAATAATTGCTTTATACATATAGGTCACCCGTGTTTTTAAATGCATTAATGGGCAACTTTATAGAAACTGTAAAACTGTCTTGTTTATCGTCGGCAACAAATTCGGCAAAATCTTGATAAATTAACTTAAGACGATCACGCAGAATAACTAATGAGCTCTCGGTACCAGTGCTTCTTGCTTGAGAACAAACATTATTACTAATACTAATTTTTAGCATCTCATTCTCTTGTACAAAATGACAATGACAAGTTGTCACATTGGCATTATTCATCACTCCGTGCTTTATAACATTTTCAAATAGAGGTTGCAGCATTAGCGTTGGTACTTGAATTTTGGCAAATTCAACTTTTGAGATTTCAAATGTTTTTTTAATTACCAAGCGATCTTCAAAACGATATTTTTCAATTTCTAAATAATCATCACAAATTTTTAACTCATCTTCTAAACTATGAAATTCTTTTTTTAAAGCAAAAAGTATCCCTCTATATAGATGGGACAAAATCATCACAACATTTTCTGCTTTTTTTGGATTTTCATTAATCAGACCCGCGAGCGAGTTTAATGCATTAAATAGAAAATGAGGATTGATATAATTTGTCATCATTTTCAAATCTTTCTTTAAGTTTTCGTTTTTCAACTTAACATTTTCTAAATCTTTATAAAGTGCCTGGTTTTTAATAGCAATATACCCTTGTATAAAAGTGGAAAAAAGAAGGGCCAATAGAAGAATAATTGCTCCGTTGAAATAAAGAGAAACATCTAAAGTTAATTGTGCGATATTAAATAACGAAAACAAAAAATTTGTCAGAAGAAAAGATAAGTACAAGAATGGTAGGGCCAACAAAAAATCTACAATGTAAAAGTTCTTTGTCAGGAAAGTATTTTTAATTTTCGGATTAAGCAGCTGACTAAAATAAACTGTTGGAACGGACGTAAAAAAAGCCATGAGATTTGAGTAGATTAATGAGATTAAAAAATTATCATTATTCAACTGAAGTAAGGCTATTAAAAAACAAACAAAAGGATTGTAAATAAAAAAAATCTTCCATGCTTTTTTGAATGTATTCACTTTTCTAACCTCAATAAATCCCTTGTATTTTTTCAAAGCTCTAGGACAAAAGCAATATTTAAATATGGCATTTCAATAGTAAAAAACGGCATTTTAATTTAAAGCAACTTTTCTAGTTTTAAAGTTCATCTATATTTTAAAAATCATCACTAATCATGATGAAAAAAAGGAATACGATGAAATGCCTTATACTACTTATTTTAATCATTTCTAGCACCTATGCAGCTCGGCGAGAAAAAAGCTTCGACTACACACCTAGCTATTTTCTTTATCCTATCGCTAGTGAAATTCCTGGTCTTGGTAGAGCATGGGGAGGAGGTTTAACCGTAAATAATATGGCATCAACCGACATGGATCTAACCGCAATTAAATTATCAGGTGATTTTAATGTTTCTCTCATAACTTTATTAAACACCCATCTCTTAAAAGAACGATTCATTCTTGATACCGGTCTATTTAATTATAACGTGGCAACAATCGTTTATGATCGAGGACCAAACTCCTCCGCTTCAACTTATTTAGTTCCAAAAGTAAAAGGTAAGGGATACTTTTTTCAATTAACCAATTCATATTATGATCGCATGTTTGAAATTTTATTAAGAAAAACTTTTGATAAAACTCATCTTCTATCTCTGACCAACCAACAAGGTACTTATTTTGAAACCAAAGACAATGAAGAATTCGTGGGTGGAAGTTTAGACTTTGGCCTTGTCTTTGATTTAACTGACCATCGCTATGATCCCTATCAAGGTTTAAAACTTGAGGCCCTTCTAAAAGCCCCACTAAGTAAGGAAATTGCTAGCAGTAAATATGTTGTCATTGATATTAATAGTTCACTCTACATACCGTTAAGCCCTAATACTACATGGGCCTTTAATTATTTTCAATCAGATGCCATCATAACCAAAAAAGAAAGTACTGATTATCAAACGCTAAAAGAAAAAATAGGTCTAAACTGTGATCAGATTCCAATTGATTTAGTCTCAGAAAAAGAAAAATGTCAGTTAATTGAGAACAAAAGAATCAACGAGCGGATTCTTTTTAACCAATATGCCCGAGCTACTCCTCTTGGAGGCTCTCAGCGATTAAGAAGTTTTGATAATGGACGCTTCTTTGCCGGTAAATCCAGATTTTTTGGTACTGAATTGCGTTTAAATTTTTATAAGAAAAATGAAACCTTTAATTACTTAATCATGAAAGGAATTCGTACAGGTTTCCAACTGGCCTTTTTTGCTGAAACTGGAACTGTTGCAGATAAAAAGGAAGAAATAAACTTTAATAAAAACTCTTTTGGTATCGGGGGACGAATTATTTTTAAAGGTGGAACTGTTTTTCGATTTGATTTGGCCAATGGAAGTAATCGCGAAACTAAAAGCACAATATTCATCGACTATCCCTGGTCATTAAATCCAGTAGATAACAGTAGTCGATAGAATATTAAGATTTTAAACAGCAAAGCCCGACTGTCCAGCTTTATTAATAAATCCTTACACAAATTTTGTTTTCACGCTAAAATTATACTCAGACTTAAAATTGGAATAATTTATGAGCAATCAACAAAAGATTAATATTTTAACCCTTAACAGACTCAAAGTTCTTAATGAAAAGAATGAATCTGTTTTAATCTATCTCTTTGGAAAGATCGCCCAGTTGTTCTTATTTTCATTCGCCACTTCGGCTGTATTAGCTGCCGCTCACATGTCGACCAAGTGTGGAATCGCCGTGAAGATTTTCGAAAAAAAGGTGTTGAACTAGCATTCATCGGTAGCGGTGCTCCCTATTTAATTTCAACCTTCAAACAAGATTTTAATCTTCAATCAACTCCAATATATACCGATCCAACTTTAGCAACCTTCGAAGCCTGTGGCTTGCGCCATGTGGATACAAAAAATCTCGATGCAAAAAGTTTGAATGCCATTTCTCTTCTTGAAAAAAGAGGATTCAGTTCAAACTTAAGCCGACTCTTTTAAATTCTCTGAATTTATCCGACTTAGGCTTTTATATATGGCAATTTCTAAAACTAAAGGAGTTGTTACCCTTGTTGCCTCGCCACCTATTTGATATATATCATAAGCTATAAATACTCCACCTATAACATTTCCAAGACCTTTAAAGAAATATTGAGGGAGCTTTTTAGCAAGCTTTTCAAAGACACCAGTTATGATTTTTTTGCCCACTTTTTTTGCAATATAAGTTTCAAGAGTCTTTAAAATGAATTCTTTTATCGTTTTTCTCTTAAATTCTTGAATTTTTAATTGCCAAACGATGTGATTGTTCATGGTGAACAATTTATATTTAAACCTACAAAGAAAATGCTTCTAGAGTTCTTAATTCATCCATAAAACATTTTCCATCACTAAGTTCAGCTGTACCTCTTATTGCATATGAAGTAATCTTACCAATATTAGTAGACACATTTTTTAATTTAAAATTATTAAAATTTAGTAAACAAGAAATTCTTCTTTTAGATGTCATATTAGCTACAATCTTTTCAGCAATTTCTTTTTTTACTTTAATAGATTTAATTTTATCAAAATTACCAAATTTAACAAAAGCTGAAGATCCTATTTCATATTTATCAAGCCCCATTTGCCCAGAATTGAATGACAATTCACTTTTTGAAAGATTTAAATCTAATCCCATTCTTCCCGGACTAAAGATATTTTTGACTGGAAATTCTTCCTTTTTAAAATCATATGAACCAACTTCGATTTCTAGATTCAATGGAAGATTTTTCTCTTGAGATGATAAAATTAATTTTTTCATATCATTATATTTTGCTTCTTTAACTTTCTGGAATTCAAATTCATTGTTTTTGATAGCTGAAAAATCAGAATCAGTTAAAAACCAAAGAATCTCTTCGGCATCTTTATGCTTATTCATTTTAAAATATATTTTAACTAGGTCATTATATTCTAAATCATGAATTGGCTCTTTCGGAGCAGCTTCAGTATTAGTTGTCAATTCCTCTGAATTTGAAGTGTCTGTAGAGGTAGAATTCTCTTCAGAGTAAACATAACTTGAAGATAATAAAAACGTTAATAGTAAAATGATTTTAATCATAAAATCTCCATCTTCTAAACATTTGTTTTAATATCGACATAAACAAAATATTCTTTAAATAATTTGTTAAAAAAGCCCCCCCCCAAAAACATACAAACTGCTTATAATGCTAATCTATAATTCTTAAGTATTATTTGCCCTACTTTTAAGAATAATTTTTCTTGTACATTTTTCTCTTTCAATACTCCATAGATTGAAAATCCTATAATAATAATTTGAAAAAAACGAAATAACTCTACAATCGCGCTAACTTCGGTTCTATAGATATCAACATATGTTATCGATAAAACTATCAAGGCTATCAATACATTCATTAACAATAAAAACTTTTTCCAATTTGCATCGAACCAAAATACATTGAGCATAATTTCACCTACATGTTGTCTTCTTTTATTTTCTTTACCAAATTCGCTGTTACAATAAATGAACCTTTTTGTATTGATTTATCAAAAACAACTTCATCTTTAATCATTCCAAGAATACTAGGAATGATACGCATTCCATATCTCGGATCCTGTGCGGCTTCTGCTAAATACAAAACAGCTTCATCTTCAAAGTCAATTGGATCAAATCCTTCATTTTTCATTTCATTCATAAAGCTTATTAAAGATGGATGTTTTACAACCCTTTTTACAACATCTTCGATTGTAGGAATGTCTGTTATAGTATCTCGAGTAATTCTACCTAGTAATTCATTTTTAAAACCATATTTTAGGAGATCATTTTTAACCATTTTAGGCGGATTTTGTTTCATTTCATCTGAATAAGCAAAAGCTCCCAAGAACACCCACAATGAATTTCTAGTATCAATTGCACCTTCTTTTTTTCCTTGAACATTTGTTAGTAATTCTCCTTGAATTGAATGACTCTTATGTGTATCTCCTCCGTTTGCTTTTTCAGAAATTTTGTCAAACTCATCCATAACAATAATCGCTCGCTCTGATGCACGCATATTTGAACCATAAAACTCAGTAAGTGATTTTGTTAATGTATTTCCTTCGTATCCTGAAGGAACCAAGGAGCTTGAATCAATAACAACATAAGGCAAACCAAAATCAGGAAGTGTCTGTTCCAATAGGTAAGTTTTCCCAGTTCCTGAAGGTCCAAAAACTAATAAATGATTTCTTTGTTTCGCTTCTCCAATATAACTTGCTAAACAACTGGCTAACACTTTTTTATAGCGTTCATTACCTATGATTGCTTGGTCAAGCCTTTCAAATATTGAAGTTGCAGTCCAAGGTTTTTGACTTTCTTGCTTGGAAGCATTTGCGAGTTCTGCAATTTTTTTATACGATTTTCATCAAAAACCATTTGCCCCCCTTAATTTTGGCAAAAATATAAAATTAAAATAATTTAAATATAATTCTAAAGTTAAACATAATTTTTCAATTGAATTTTAGTGTTTTAGTTTAAATTGAGATTAAGTTGAAAAAACGAAAACTATACTAAATCGTTTCTATAGAGTATTGCTCTTGTATTAAGTCACATTAGCTATCTAGGATTACTTCCCCTGTCCAAATAAGTTTCATTAGAATTAAAAAAATTTTTTTATCATGCTTATTTTGAATATCTTTGTCTTGAATGATCATTAGGGCGGCAGTTAAAAAATCATCGAAGATTGGATATTTT
>CAYWBR010000110.1:0-7555 GCA_964456675.1 uncultured Bacteriovorax sp.
GTGCATCGGGGACAGTTCGTCATATCGAGGCGGAACACCATTTTGATACCAAACCACGTTATTAAGTTTAGAAATTTATTTTTTGTTTTAATATTATTCGTAATAGGAGATGGAATCATGGCAGAAACTTCACGAACAGAAATTGTTGACGTCGAAATTAATAAGCTCTACGACGTCATCGTCGATTTTGCCAAATATCCAGAGTTTGTTGACGGCGTATCGGCCATAAAGGTGATTGCTCAAAACGAAAAAGAGGCAAAAGTAGAGTATTCTCTAAATGTAATTAAAACTTTTAAATATATTATCAATACTAAAATGGAGCGCCCCTCAAAGGTTTCTTGGGTGCTTGATTCTGGTGATATTTTTAAAAAAAATAATGGCTCGTGGACGCTTAAAGATTTAGGAAATGGTAAAACAGAAGTAACTTATAGTTTAGAAGTTGACGTAAAAATGTTTGCCCCAAGTGCTGTTATTAATGCTCTGACTACTAAAAATCTACCAATAATGATGGAATCTTTTTTTAAGCGTGCTAGATCTCGCTAGGAGTTTTTCGTATGAGTAAGCCAGAAGAAAAAGATAAAATTGGTTTTTCAGACATTATTAAAAAAGTAGTGTCCGTAGGTGTGGGCGCAGGCTTTATGAGTGAAGAAGCAATTAAAAATATTTTGGCCGATTTGCCACTGCCAAAAGATATTTTAACTGGTCTCGTACAAAATGCCAAAGGTGCTAAAGAAGAATTTACACAATCAATTCGCGAAGAAATTCGCCTCTATCTGTCCAAAGTAGATGCTAGTAAATTAGTCGAGGACATACTTGATAAGTACGACGTGGAAGTTAAAGCAGAGTTCAAATTTAAAAAGAAAAATTCTTTAAAAAAAGATCTTTAATTTATGAATCGAGCAAATCAAATTGCCTTAAATATTGAAAAATGTACTAGAGCTGTATTGCCTGCAAAGTTAATCGCAGTAACTAAGTACTCTACTTCAGAAGAGGTGAGTTACGCTTACCACGCCGGACAATTTGATTTTGGTGAGAATCGGGTATTAGACTTACAGGAAAAAGCACGCTATTTTGAAGACTTTGGGTATGATAAAGTTGCTTGGCATTTTATAGGTCATTTACAATCTAACAAAGTTCGAGATCTTTTAAAGATAGATAAATTATCGGCCATTCACTCAATTGATTCATATAGATTAACTCAAGAATTAATAAAGCGTCGTGGAGAGTGTCAATCAAAAAAAGTGGATCTATTTTTTCAAGTAAACACTTCAAAAGAAGACGAGAAAGCCGGCTTTTCGTCTTTAGAAGAGCTTTATCAATCAATTGAGTTGATTCTAGAAAATGAAAATTTAGGTCCATTTAAGGTCTGTGGTTTAATGACCATGGCCACAATCAGAACCGACAATATAATTTCAGAAGCTCATCGTTGTTTTGGGGAATTAAAAGATTTAAAAATACAGTTAGAAAAAAAATATTCAAGAGCAATTCGTCTTTCGATGGGAATGAGTCAAGATTATGAGATAGCAAAAGAGTACCAAACTGATTTTGTTCGAATCGGTTCGCAAATTTTTAAAAGCTGACTATTCTAAACTCGTTATTCACGGTCAAAATTAATTTTAGTTTAAATCAATAATTTTTCTTATTAATAATCTCTATTTAGACGAAACTATAAATATCGAAAAACCAAATAGAGATAAAAATGAGTGTACAAACTCAAAGTCGAGAAAATTTAATAAAACTAATTCTTGCGGGAGTTGGGTTGGTTTTTATTGTTTTTTTTATTTATCTATGGATTGTTTTTTCAGCTCTTATTGAAAAAGAAAAAAATGAAGAGTATCGCTGGGGCCATGAATTTCAAAAATACGAACAAGTATTGGCGCTATTAGATGCAGTACACATTCCACTTAATGATTCATTTAACTCCAAAGATTTAGAATTTGAAAAAAATCGATTTGAGCGTTATAAGATTGAGTATCTAGAGCAATCAAATCTTTTCTTAAAAGAAATTAAAATTCATCTGAAAGCTGATGGTCAATTACCGTTAACAATTGAGAGTATAGGTGATTTTGAAGCAGATTATTTCATTTTTGGGAATAATTTATTTTATTTTCTAAATAAAAATAAAAAAGAATATGCCTTTGAAGAGTATATGAAAGCTTTTTCAATGCACAGATCAATTCAAGACAATATTCTTGAAATAAGATCGCATTCAATTGCATTCCACGAAAACATAATTGGTAAAATTGCCAAAGATAAAAAAGATTTGTTAAAATGGTTTTCAGCTTTTTCATTTCTTTTATTTTTGTCAACGATACTAATTTATTATTTATTCGACAAAATTCTAAAAACACTTTCGCATCAGACTAATATATTGAAAAATCAGATGAAAGAACTAGAGGTATTGAAGTTTGCCGTAGATAATTTTCTTCTTATTAGTAAAGCAGACGTCAATGGGGACATAACGTATATTAATAAGCTTTTTGAAGACATTTCTGGGTTTAATTTTAGTGAATTGAAAGGTAAAAATCATAGACTTATAAAGTCAGATCATCATGATTCTCTTTTTTTTAAAGTATTATGGGAAACCATTAATGCCGGGAAAATCTGGCGGGGACAAATAAAAAATAAAACGAAAAATGGGAATTATTATTGGGTAGAATCTTGTATTTTGCCAATAAAAGACAATGAAGGAAATATAGAAGAGTTCATTTCAATCAGGTCAGATATAACTAAGCAAAAAGAGTTAGAATCATCTCTTATTGATAAAAATATTTTTTATCAGTCCCTCTTATCTAATATGACTGAAGGTTTAGTGGCACAAGACTTTCAAGGAAATATAATTTTATGCAATAATAGCGCTGCATATATCCTGGAGCGCTCTCCAGAAGAGCTTTTAAGTAAAAATAGTGCTGACGTTGATTGGCAAGCAATTAAAAGTGATGGATCAGATTATCCTGCCAGTGAGCATCCTTCAATCCAGGTCTTAAGTGGTAAGTTAGATCATGCCCATGGAATTATGGGGTTAAAATTTAAAGATCGCATAAAGTGGATTGAAATTAATTCCACGCCAATTTATTCAGAAGACAAGCTAGTTAAGTATAGTTTGACTACTTTTTTTGATGTGACTCTAAAAACAAATCAGATGAATTTAAATTTAGCAATTATTCAACTTAAAGAAGCTTATTTAAGACATCAACATTCGACTAAAGATTTTTTTAATTTTTTAGTATTTTCGCTGCATAATGTATTTAAGGCCGATTATGTTTATTTAGCGCATACGCATAAAAATTCTTCAGTCGTAAAGCTGACATATGGTAATAGTTTTTATGAGGTTTATGGCGATGATGATATTGTCAACTTTGATGTGATTATACCAGATAGTTTTAAAATATTGCCTGAATTTATATCAAGAGTAGAAACACTTGCGAGCGACAAAGATATAAAAATTCATGATTATATAACAGACAGAATTAATTTTTCAATATTTCATTCTATTGATAATGAAATAGAGCGCTATTCACTTTTAACTTTTAAAAAGAATAATTTCCCTCATACTTTAATATTTATCGGATTCAAAAAAGATAATAGTTATTTTAATTATGGAATGAATCGGCAAAGTTATTTCCAAACACTTGATCAAATGATTTCAAGTGCCATTGATGAGGATGCCCTAAGAAATGAAAAGGCCAAGCTGCAGTTTACTCTGACGTCTTCTGGGGTGTATTTTTTTGAAATTAATTTAACTCAAAGAAAAATAATTGCAGATAGCAAATTTTTAGAAAAGCTTTATTTTTCGACTGAAGATATTGATTTAAGTGTTGAAGATTTTTTAAATATTTTCTCAAAAGACAGAAGAAATACTCTGGAGTTAGAAAATATGATTGATGATTTATTCAATCATCGTGATTTTTTTGAACGGCGTTTATATTTGACAACAATAACAAAATTAGAAGAGATCTATGTGTTGAAAGGTAAAAGAAGCCTTGATGCTGGGGATGTTCGCTATCTTTGTACTCTAATTGATGACACTAAAAAAGCAAATTTAGAAGACGAAATTCAAAAACAAAAAGATATAGTTTATCAAAATCAAAAATTGGCAGCAATCGGCGAGTTAGCAGCGGGAGTAGGGCACGAGATTAATAACCCTCTGACTATTATCTCTGGGCATATTCAAAAAATCAGAAAACAAATTGTACCAGAGAATAAAAAAGATTTTGCAGAAGATGTTTTACAAGGTATGGAAAAATCAATTCTACGAATTAAAAATATTGTATCTGGGTTAAGAAAGTTTAGTCATGCAAATGCAATTGAAGCAGAAGTTGTAGATCTTTATTTGTGCTTAACCGATGTCGTTGATATGGTCAAAGATATTTATCTTGCAGATGGTGTAAATTTAAAATTTGATTCGAAAGCAGATACATTTTATGTTTTAGGTAATTTTGGTAAAATTCAACAGGTTGTTATCAATCTTATGAATAATGCTAGGGATGCATTAAAAGAGACTAATAAAAAAAATAAAAGTATCGAAGTAATTTTGAAAAATGTCGGATCAAAAGTAGTGCTAGAAGTTTTGGATAATGGAACTGGAATTCCTGAAGCTGCAAAAGGCAAAATATTTAATGCTTTTTATACCACTAAAGATGTTGGTGAAGGAACAGGGCTTGGGTTATCAATAGTTCACAATATTATTAAAGAGCATAATGCAAAAATTGAAATTGATTCTGTATTAAATGAGTATACAAAATTTATTATTACTTTTGATCAATTTGTAATGGATTCAAAAGATTCAGCAGACGGTACAAGTTCGATAGATATGGTTAATATTACAAAAATTGAGCAAATTTCAGATTTAGCGGAAACCCTTAGCGGAAAATCCATTTTGGTTGTGGAAGATGAAGATGCCATTAGAGATATTATCAAGGATATCTTAGAAGAATATAAGGTAAAAATTGTTGAAGTAGAAAATGGACTTTTGGCCTTAGAAGAAATAGCTAAAACCAATTTTGATTTAGTATTAACTGATATGAAAATGCCTGTTATGTCTGGTATTGAGTTATTAGAAAAAGTTAAAGAATTTGAAAATATTGAACTTAAACGCTTTGTTATCATGTCGGGTGGAGTGAATTTGGCCTTAGATAATTTAAAGTTAGAGCTTGGTTTTTCCGATATTTTAAATAAGCCCTTTAATGATAATGACCTAATATTAAAAGTATATTTGACGTTAAAAAAAATACATACTTTAGAGAATGCCAAGCAGTAAAGGACTGAGAACAAATGAATGAGAATATAAAAAATGGTGAGTGTAAAGAATTGATCTTAAAATTAAGATCGGAAATGCATGATTTAATAAATATTATCGCAAGAATTGATTCAGTTAATAGAAAAATTAAAAAAGGCGCAGAATTTAATGATGAGTTAAAAAACCATATGGATCAGGCGGTAATTTCCATAAAAGAGTCCATTGGTGTAATGCGAGACGATTTACATAAACTTGATGAAAAATATAATACTAATGTTTAAAGTTACAGGGTTTGGTTTTAATGTCGTTTGATGCAGGAATATTAGAAGAATTTTCACTTGAAGCAGAGGAGCTATTGAATGATGCAGAAGATGCACTTTTAAAATTAAAAGGTGAAGATACGTATCAAGAAATATATAATTCAGTTTTTCGTGCATTTCATTCATTGAAAGGCTCATCGGGAATGATGGGGTTTGCCGCTCTTCAATCCCATTTGCATCTTTTAGAAGATTTTTTACAAAAGTCTAAAGGCAATATAGAACATTTTAGATCTAACGTGGACTATTATTTATCTGGTATAGATGCTTCTAGGAAAATCCTGCATGGAGAACAAGTTAGTTTTAAATATGAAGTTTATGCTAATAAGTCAGATGTTCAAGTAGCACTTAAAAAAAATCTAAGGTTAGTTATCAATGTTTTAAATAATCCTTCAGATGAGGTCGTTGCTGCAATATCAGAGATTGCCATGGAATTTGGGGCAGATGTTAAAAATATGTCGTTGAGTGATATTTCAACTGAATTTTTACAGAAAACCGACTATATTGCGATTATAAGTGATCTTCCCATCAGTCTTTTTGCTAAAAATATACCTGCGAAAAAAGAAAAAAATCCTTTTTTGTATATCGCCAAAGATTTTAATGATTCACTTTTAAGTGAACATCGCCATTTTTATGCACTTTGCGAACATAGTGTTCGTCTTAAAAAACTGCTACATTCTATTTTAAACGAGGAGAAAAGTTTGCAGATGTATTGACCTGACCCCATCGTTTAGTCCATCATCCATGCAACAATTCCATTTTCTCTCCTAATTCATATCTCGGCAGGACTGATACCGGAGTTGGCGGTCTGTATCCTAACGAGCTATGAGGTCGGTATTGGTTATATTCTCTTCGCCAGTTTTCAATGACGACTTTAGCTTCATTCAATGTATAAAAAATCTCTCCGTTTAAAAGCTCATCTCGAAGTTTTCCATTAAAAGATTCACAGTAACCGTTCTCCCATGGACTTCCAGGTTCTATATAAAGCGTCTTAACATTTAATTTATAAAGCCATGCTCGCAATTGTTTCGCGATAAATTCAGGGCCATTATCTGAACGTATAAAAGCTGGATGTCCATGCGCTAAAAATAAGTCAGCGAGAGTTTCTAAAACATCGAATGAATTAATTTTTCTTTTCACCCTTATCGCCATACATTCTCGACTGTATTCATCTATTATGTTCAACGTTTTAAATGACCTTCCATCATGCGTTCGATCCATCACGAAGTCGTAAGACCAAACGTGATTTTTATAAAGTGGCCTATGTCTTATTGTGGATCCGTCATTCAAAAATAATCTTCCTCTCTTGGGCTGCTTCGTTGGAACTTTTAGTCCTTCTTGCTTCCAAATTCTTTGCACTCGCTTATGATTCACAGACCAACCTTCGCTTCTAAGAAGAGCAGTTATCCGACGATAACCATAACGTCCAAACTTACTTGCAAGAGTTACAATTCTCTCGCGAATAATTTCTTCGTCATCTTTTCTTATCTTCTCGTAGCGCTGAGTGGCCCTGTTAATTCCAATGAGCAAGCAAGCCTTTCTTTCTGAGATATTAAACTTACTCAAAGCTAGATCAACTGCCTTGCGTTTCCTCTCAGCGCTTAAAAGTTTCCCTTGTTGATTTCCTTTAGAACATCATTATCAAGCGATAAATCAGCGACAATCTTTTTAAGTCTCGCATTTTCTTTTTCAAGATCTTTTAACCGACGAGCTTGCTCAGATTGCAATCCACCGTATTCTTTTTTCCAGCGATAATAAGTATGTTTTGTCACTTGAATAGTTTTTGCGACTTCATCGATTGACTTTCCTTCTGCAAAAAGAATTTCAGCTTTGCGAAGTTTAGCGATGATCTGCTCCATCGAGTGCTTGATTCTAGGCATAGTTCCTCCATTTTATAGAGGAATTGTAGCATATCTTGTGGACTAGATTTCGGGGCTCAGGTCAGAGTCGGGAACTGGAGTTATTTCGTTTTCATTTATTTCAATTATATCTAAGACCT
>CAYWBR010000111.1:0-622 GCA_964456675.1 uncultured Bacteriovorax sp.
GTGTTGTAAATTACACTGCATAAAAATCAAGTTTTTATCATTATTATAATGAAAGAAGCCCTCAACTTTAGCCATATTTAGCTTGTTACTACCTTCATCTGCATTTGGTGCTACTTTAGTAAAGCCACTTTAAATTAAACTACATAATTATTCTTCAATTGAAGTGAAATTAGACTATGGTTACTTGATCTCAGTGGCTATTGACCTTCGAAAACAAAAATCAAATTACCAGCAGGATCTCTAAATGAAAAAGTTTTTACCCGAGAAGAGCCACTTCCGTCTTCTTCAATTTTTAGTTTTTTTCCTGTAATTCATTTTTCAGTGCAAGTACGTTGGGTGATTTATAAGAAAGCGATATTTCCTTTTGATATTTTCTCGACATCAATGCAAGAGTTTTATTTTGGCCGTGCATCAGTTGAACAAAACCTCAATCTTCTTTTGCAACAACTGTAAAGCCAAGTTTTTCATAAAACGTTGTTGAGGCATTAAGATCGTCAGACGGAAATTGAACTTCTTCTAAGACACCAAGATTTTCCATAGCATATCCTTTTATTATTAAAGCAAGTACTAGTATTAAAAATAATATAGACAACTTCATGGAGCACTCCCTTATGCGGCTTTT
>CAYWBR010000111.1:632-7504 GCA_964456675.1 uncultured Bacteriovorax sp.
ATGGCAGTGCCCACTATCAATAAAAACAAGGAACCCTTCTGAAGCTTAATGGTTTTGAGGCGCCTCCTGAATATAAAGTTTTCGCCTTCGATGACAAAGAACTTTTATGAACCATTAGCACTCATTAGTTTAAACTTATTAGTTTGCGAGCTAAATTTTTTAGACTAAAATTGCTTGATTAATAATTGATTCTAAATCTTCACAAGGAGTTACCATGCTTTCAGATACAATAAATAACGACATCAAAGATGCCATGATTAAAAAGGAAAAAGAACGCCTAGAAGCTCTTCGTTACTTGAAGGCAATGCTCATCGAAAATAAGACATCAAAAGCTCCAATTGAAGAAATGGACGTGCTAATTAAGCATGTTAAGAAATTGAAAGACTCACTTCAAAATTTTCCAGAAGGTAACGAAATAAAACTAAAAACCGAAAGAGAAATTCTATTTTTAAATGTCTATATGCCAGTAGAGTTAACAGAAATGGAAGTTCTTAAGATAATTGAAGAAATTTTAAAGAATAACCCCGCGGCAAATCAAGGTATAGTGATGAAGGAGCTTACACCAAAAATTAAAGGACAATTTGATGGTAAACGTGCCAGTGAGTTAGTAAAAAGTAAACTAAGTTAAAATTATATTGAGCATTCCATTGAAATTGGAAGGTGGTCACTAATTATTTCTTGATAAACTTTATAGAAATTAAGATTTGTTAGCTGTTTTATAAAAACTCTTATTTTATAAGCTTCTAGTTTTTCTTGTAGCTTTTGATCATCGATAATTAATTCATTATTTTTAATTTGATATTCTGTTTTAAGCACCTCTTGATATTCTTCAAGAAGTGCTTTCATTTTTTTTTCATTTTGTGCGCTCAAGCGATAATCCAACTCTATATCAGAATCATCAGGCTCCTGATCAATATCGCCATCAACACTAGAATCTTCTTTTGATCCTTTTTGAATTTTGGGCGTGTACAGAGATTTCTCTACTAATAAATTTGCTTCATCCCTAATCATGTATCTATTTTTTAAAGCAGTACCTACTGAGTTTTTCATAAAATTGTAAGCCGGTGCAACCTTGCATTGAGAAAATTCACTTGGCTTAAATATGAAATGATCGTAATCATTTGCCAGCCCATGTGTTTCTTCATTTTTATTATTATATCGTCGTGTTGTTAATGTGGTTTTATCTGAATTACCAAGAGCTGCATCTGCCGAATATTTTCTTAAAACCTGCCCCCAAACATCAAGAGAAGAAATAAGATTTGTATCTCCTCCGTAAATTAATTTTTCTTGTGGATATTTTCTTTTAAAATTTGCCATCCACTTAGCGATTAAGCTCACCTCGACCCATCGTGCATAATTTATTTCGTTTATGCCATTGCCTATATTTTTTAAATTTTTAGTTTCAAATGCGGCCAGTAGCATCTGATCCATTCTCTCTTCATCCTCAAATGAATTGAAGACAACATGTGAAGTTAAATAACTAAATTTTAAATTACCAACAACGAACTTCGCAATCATTGGTCGTCTTGAAAAAAAAGTAGCTGAATTTTTTAAAGAAAACTCATCGCGCATGGTAATTAGACATGCTTCATTTCGAGTCGATTTATTGCTAGAGACGCAATAATTGTTAGAAGATAAATTTATTCTACTTTTTCTATAAAAAAATCCCGAATACTCTTCTACGCTGCCAAGCAAGGTTGAATCCCCTCTTGGGGAAATCACAAGCGACCAAGAAGCATCAAGAGATCTTAATTCTTTAAGTATTTTTATGTATCCTGGAATTCTATAAAGTTTTGGGGCAAGAGCAATATCACTTTTTAATTTTTTTATTTTTTGATTAATCTCTTGGGCACGAGATGATGAGGCTTTTTTTAATTCTTCTTGGTACTTAACAAGTAGACTTGGCCCCTCATCGATGAATTTCATTAAATTTCTATTAAACGATACATCACTTCCAACTAATCCTAAAAGTTCGTTGGCAGAAACTAAGTCAAAATGATTGAGCATTTTTGAAACAATTGCATAATCTTTAAACATCGTTTTTGATGTGCCTGGGTGAAGAAAATTGTAATTTGATATTCTGACAGTTCCGCTCGCAGAATCAGATTTAGAAACAGAGTTTGATTCAAAATAAAATGCATTCGATAGGCAGTGAATTGTTACATTGGGTAGAATTTTTTTAGATTTGATACTTTCACACTCAATAATAGATTCAGCAATTTTTGAGCTGTCTTCTTGTGCTGTTTTTAAACTCATCTCGGCCAGAGGCAATTCTGCATTCACTGATCGAAAGAAGCATAAAACTAGCAATATAAAAAAAGTAACAGTATTTTTCATTATACCTGCTGCCAACTCTTAGTTTTAACCGTTATCTAAAGTTGTACTAAGAATATGTTTGTAAATCCCATTTGCCAACCAAGAGACCCTGCGAAGATATATCCAACGCCTTGAAATTACAAAATTCTAACACAATCATGATAAGAAGAAGGACAATGTTAGATAAAAACAGTCCAAAATAATTAAGTTAATTTACAATTTTACCGAAAAAGATATGCCTTGTGTTAAAATATAATTCACTGGAGAGGTTATTTATATGGGTAAGTTCTTAATTATTTTATTGCTAACTACAAATTTATCATTCGCATCGTCTGTTAAATTAGTAGATTTTTTAATTAACGGCTCAGGCGTTGTTGAAGTTTTAGGAAAATATGGAATAAAAGGACAGGATGCAAGCCAAGTAAAAAGCTATATCCATGCCTCTGTAGCTGCACTGAACTTAAAAAGCTCAACTCCGACAAAACAAGATTTATTAGAATCGCTTGCTAAAATACCTATGACAGGAAATGATGCTAACATAAGAAAAGAATTGCAAATCCTTTTAGACAAACCAGAAGCACAATTTTCAAAAGATGATGTTGTTAAGGCCATTAACAATTTAATTTATCTTGCCAACAGACACGGAAAAGCTGGCTCTGTAATTATCACTTGCTCAGAGTGTGTGAATGAAAATCTGGCAAAAAATGGATTTAAATTTACAGTTGAAGTTTTAAAAGACTCATCTTCCAAAAAAGTATTAACTGAAATTCTTCCTAAAGACCCAAAGGGATTGAATACTTTTATCTCTGCAAGAATGAAACGATTAGGGGCTGGAGATTATTCAAAAGTAACTCCTGATCTAGTTTCTCCTGATGAAGAGAGATCTCTTGGATTATTCTTAGGATTGGCCGATGGTGGAAATGCTAAACAAAAAGAACTAGTAAAAGCAGTCCTTGAAATTTCTAAGACACCAAATGGAAAAGTTGAATTATTAGATCCAAAAAATCCACATAAACTTTGGAAACTTTTAGCCGATGATATGTCACCTGAAGTTATGGATAGTTGGATTGAAATGCTTAAACAAGTTGCAAAAGATGGAAAATCTTCTTCATCTAAAAAAGATGCATTTTATTCTTATCTACAGAAAAAAGCTGGCGATGATCCAGTATTAAACGAACAACTAAAAGCACTTAAAGCAAAAAAATGTTTTTTTAAATAGCATTAAGAATCCTCGCACTCTCTATAAGTGGGATGCGAGGATTTCATAAACTCTCAAGACTTTGATAATCATGCAAAACCTTTAACCTCAATAGCGGCATGGCCATTGTAGAATCATAGCCTAAAATCTCTGCTACTTTTCGCACTAATTCTACTTGTTCTTTTTTATGATGATTACTTTCAAATAAACTTAAAAGATAAACAGTATTTTTTGCAAAAGTATTCACATAATCAACTATTTCCTTCTGGGTATCTTCGGATAGAGGATAAAGTTCACATCCAATATGAGTTAAAAATAACTTTTCTACAGTTGATTTCCCCTCAAACGTTCGCACCATTCGCGCTTTTAATTTAATTATTGATCTTGAAAAGCTGTCGGTATTTAAGCTTTTAATTTTCTCAGGGGAAAGTGTCCCAAGTTTTGGATAATGAATCAACGCCACCATCATGGGAATAGCATTTATTTCTGGAACATGCGGAAGTTCACTTAAAAGGATTCCTCCTTCTGATATATTGAGTGTACGTGCCTTAAATACGCTATTTTCATCGATATAAAGCGCCTCTGACTTTAGAGGCGCTCTGATGTGCTTGCGCTGGAATTTAGTATTTTTCTTCATAGTCTACAGTAATTTAGATGCCACTTCGGATAATTGTGAACGCTCACCAATTTTAAGTGTTGTATGCCCAATAATATCTTCCGTTTTTAATCTATCTACACAATAAGCTAATCCATTATTTGTTTCATCTAAATAGGGACTATCTATTTGTTGACAATCACCAGTCAAAACGATTTTTGTCCCTTCGCCAGCTCTTGTTATGATCGTTTTAACTTCATGAGGAGAAAGGTTCTGTGCTTCATCCACAATCAAATATTGCCCAGGTATTGATCGACCACGGATATAAGTTAGAGGTTCAATATGTAACAGTCCTTCATTAATGAGTTCGTCATAGGAAGTCGAAGAGTGTGCTCGATTTTGTCCAAATAAAAAATCCATATTGTCAAAAATTGGTTGCATCCATGGCGCCAATTTTTCATTCACGTCACCAGGAAGAAAACCCAAATCTCTTCCCATTGGTTGGATTGGACGAGATACAAGGAGTCTTGAAAATTTTCCCTGGCCAATTGTTTTTTCTAAACCAGCAGCAATTGCAAGAAGCGTTTTACCAGTTCCTGCTTTTCCTACCAACGTAACCAATTTTATTTCATCATTTAATAAAGCATCTAGCGCAAACTGTTGTTCCATGTTTTTTGGGTGAATTCCCCAAATCCCCTCTCTGATTGAAATAAGAGGGACAATGCCACCTTTACCTGCGTGATATCTGCCCAGTAGTCTTTTTCTTGGATTATGTTCTTCTTGCAAAATAAAGTATTCATTTGCAAAAAGACCTTGTTTTTCCCCTTCTTCCAATTTTAAAAACCTATTCGCCTCATATTCTTTTAATCTTTCCGAACTAAAATCACATATCCTTTGACCAGAATATAATTCATCTAAAGTTACATCAACTTGGCCGTAGTCTTCAGCTGGTATGCCCAAGATATCGGCTTTAACTCTTAGATTTATATCTTTTGTAATCAGTGTTACATCATGACCTTCACCCTTAAGACTTAAAGCGGAAGATAAAATTAAATTATCGTTTCGAGAAAGATCTATAGGTAGTTTTTTATCGGCTACAATCCTATCGACTGATATGATAATTTCGCCACCATGATCAAGTGTAATTCCCTCTGCCAGTGAACCCTGGCTTCTTAAATCGTCGACTATCCGAGAAAAATTACGAGCATTCCTTCCATTTTCATTTTGATCTTTTTTGAAACGGTCAATTTCTTCGATAACAATCAGAGGAATGAAGACTGTATTTTTACCAAACTTTCTAATCGCCATTGGATCAAAAAGTAATACGTTAGTGTCTAGAACAAAAGTCTTCTTTTTCAATACGACCTCCCAAATAGCCGACCTTTTTCGTCAAAATAAAAGATCGAATTAATACTTAGTTAAAGTGTAGAGGAATCAAAGATTGATTGAAAAGTCGAAAAGGGATAAATAAATGATAATTCTTTTTGCCTCTTCCTGTTTATACTTGGTCCCTACTTCGATACCATAAAATCCTGCTGTTAATTTTAGAGGCCAAAACTTAACAGTCGCTCCATAAGATAAATATCCACCATTCCACCCCGAATGTAGAGTCACAAAAGGAATACCAAGCTCTGCTCCAAGATGTATGCGCTGTAATAAATCCATTTCATAGTTTATTGGGTGAATGTCTGCACTAAGGGTATAGTCGATAATTTTAAAATCTTGCTTAAAAGAAACACCAGAAGATACGTTCATGTACTGCTTTGGAACCTTGCCTGTTCCCTCAATTTTTTTAAAATGAATATCTCCAATATCTGTAGCGACTAGGCCTGCTGTAAAAAGAGAACTTCCAGATGCCTGTGAGTACTCCACTCCAAGATCAATTCCCCACCCCTTCCCTTCCACGGCGCCAAAAGCAGATTTTAAATCATTTGCATCACTTACACCTGAAGAAATTCTTCTTAGCAAAGTGGTTCCCATTAAACTAAACGTTCCATCAATTGCCTCACGACGAACATGCTTCACACCGAGGCCAAAAGATAATCGCTTCCCAGCTTGTATAGCGCCTCGATCATTTTTTTTACCTTTTTTAAAACTCGCCCCACTTCCCAAATTAAAAGCCGCAGCTGCAGCAAAGCCACGGTCGTATTTATAATTCACATCAAGTTGAGGATGAATAGCATTTCTTAAAATCAACGATGTCTTATTATCTGCAAAAAGCGACAACCCAAAATGTTGCATCTTTAACCCAGGATAAGTCCCTGCTCTAGCATATACCGGTAAACCTAAAATCCTATCAGCGATTGCAGCCTCATCTTTTTTAGGAAAATCTTTAAACCGATCCTGCTCCTCTAAAGCATTTGTTAATCCAATAGTAGCATTTATGGGATTTAAACTAACACCAGTGTGACGGCCTAGGGCCGCAGGATTATAAAAAAGAGTGTACTCATCGTCTGCAATAGAAGTAAAAGCATCACCTAGTAATAAGGCCCGTGGGCTTCTGGCCAAATAATTAAACTCTTCGGCACAAATGGAATTTGAGAAAATTAATAAAAATGTCAAAATTATTAATCTAATATTCATTTAAACGTTGTCTCAAAAAATACTGCGTAAAAATCTTCTAGCGTTGCAGCTGTAATAGTAGCATCACTCTCGCAATTACTTTGACTCTGCACGGTTAAAACATTTCCAATTCCTGGAACATTTGTTTGCAATGTTGTTTTTAATGTATTGATTGCTGTCGTGATTGCTTGAATATCTTCG
>CAYWBR010000112.1:0-7438 GCA_964456675.1 uncultured Bacteriovorax sp.
TCAAAATATCGATATCCCTGGTAGCTCTCCGCCAGCTGGCGGAGGTAGGCAGGATGCAGTACCATTGAAAGATGGTGACTGTATACGCACTTTACAATCTGAAACATGACAAGATATATATCGGTCAAACTGTTGACTTAGATGAAAGACTTAGGCAACACAATGACCATGATTTTCGCCATACATACACCTCTCGTTTCGATGGAGTCTGGGTCGTAGTTTACACTGAGACGGTCGCTAATCGAAATGGTGCATTGGCTCGTGAAAAGCAACTTAAGTCTTATCGCGGTAGAGAGTTCATACGCAAACAAATTTCCCTGGTAGCTCAACGGTAGAGCAGGATGCTGTTAACATCAAGGTTCGAGGTTCGAATCCTCGCCGGGGAGCAAATTTTCCTTTAATATAACCTAAGTATTTTGTGTCTTAGTTAATGTGTTAGGGTAGCTCCATATATATCTCCATTTCCCGTGTGCCAGCTCATCCAAACAATCGTATTGTTGTGTATGTCTGGAATTGTTGGTGATGATTGTTGTGGACCAAAATCACTTAGTCGAACAATTTCTTTACCAATAATGCTGTAGGCATAGATGTCATGGGAACCGGAGCCCATATTGTCCACCCATGTAATGTATTGGTTTGAAACCATGGGATAACTCAATCTTGTACCTTCGACTTGAACAACAATTCTTTCACTACCAGATATGAGGTTTTTTTCCATTATTCTACTTTTTCCATCACTGCTATCTAGCCACACAACCATATCTTCAAAGATATCTGGAACACTTTGGTAGCCATCATTTTTTGAAGATATGTCAAACGTAGTGTTGTTGACTAAGTCATACCCCCTGATCCCGTAATTACCACCCCCAAGATGGACAGTCCATACAATTTTATCATCCCAAACTTTTGGAACATATACGTTGCTAGTAAGCAAACGGGATAATCCTGTGACAAGGTTATAGGTATACAGATCTCCTCCTGCTGTACCATCTACGTAGAATGCATTGTCTCCGAAAACGGCTCCCCCCACAACGCTCTCTCCTGCAGCTACAAGCGTTTCGTGTCTTGTTTTCATGTTGAATACCTTCATACTTGCTGGAGTAGTATTATCGTCACGGTAAATCATCTTATCTTTCCATATCCCATACACTCTTTGATTATTGGGGTTGGAAATGAGGAGCGTTTCCTTCTTTGTTTTTATGTTATACGTCCAAATATCTAGTCCATTTACCCCACGCCAGTCAGTCCACACAACAGTATCTCCCCAAATCAATGGGCCATTTTGCTGTGTTCCCTCTGAGGTTATCTGGATAGATTTGTATGAAGTGGGTGGTTTTGTCGCATTTACATTCCTCGATAATATAGTTGAGACAAGGAAAAATAATGAGAAAAGGAAAAAATGATTTATGACTTTCATAAGAATTTATTCAAAATTATTAATTAGCATCGCAACTGTAATTTCATAATAATGAAGGGACTCCTGCGCCACATAATAGTGCTATTTTCTTAGTCTGTCAAACAACCCCCACATACGCTTGAAGTATGGAAATAATTAGCGCATAATGCGAATGAACGTGACTTAATTATTAGTTTATATATAAATATGAGAAAAGTACTTTTCTTGCTTATGACAGTAGGAGTGCTAGCATTCGTTGGAAAACATGCATTGGCAGCAAAAGGACCAGCACCCAAAGTAGGTGTTTGTCATGCTGAAGATGGCAAGAGTTCATATCATCTAATCAATATAAGTGAAAATGCTAAGCCTGCCCATATGGCCCATGGCGATTCGGTTCCAGGAGCATCTGTTCCAGGGGAAGATGACAAAAAGTTCGATAACGACTGTAATATGGTGGATAAATGGAGATTGGTTCAAACTATTACCTTGGACCCTTCTATTATGGCGGGTGTGAATTCAGATATTCTCAAGGAGAATGTAAATTATAGATTTGATGTCTCTGGGACATGGAAAAATCGTCCTGGTGAGGATGTAGACGCTGAATACTCAACGCCAGATAACTGGACCACGTACACAGATGCACCATATGGTGGATTCCCAGGGGGGTTACTCGACGTTCAAGTAGATAACAACTTCGTCGACTGGGGCGCGTACACGACATCACACGAGTACACACAAAGTTATGTGGGTAATAATGCCTCAGTCAACTTTCGTGTATTCGATGGGGATGTGGACCCAATTCCAGGTTGGTATACCGACAACGTCGGCAGTCTGACGATAATGATTTATGAGATGAACTAAATTCTTTTATTTGGAATGAATACCCACCGAATCTGGTGGGTATTTTTATATACAGCCAATAGACTAAGCTCTCAGAGCGGGTGGGACAATCCTCAAAACCCACCTGCCTCGTAATGAGGCTAAGCACGTCCATAAGCTTCCCCATATTAAGCATTGGTCTAGGGAGCAATGTTTTGCTACTATGTCCTTCCATATTACTTTTTACATTTATAATTAACGAACAGTTATTTTAATTTAATTAAGAGATAAATATGTCAAAATATGTAGATGGGTTTGTACTTGTAGTTCCAAAAGATAAAACTGAGGAATATAAAAAAATGGCGGAAAGTGGGCGCGATATGTGGATGAAGTGTGGCGCACTTGAATACTATGAATCTCGTGGGGATGACCTTGTTCCACAAGAATTGGGTGGAGAAAAAGCACGTGCGTTCACTGAAATGGCTGGAGCAAAAAATGATGAGACAGTTTGGTTTTCTTTTATAGTCTTTAAGTCCAAAGAACATCGAGACGAGGTCAATGCTAAGGTAATGGACCAGATGGGTAAACAGATGGAAGGAAACAAGGATATGTCTATGCCTTTTGACATGAAGCGGATGGCTTACGGTGGTTTTCGAGTTGAAGTAGAAGGATAGTAACTTGAAACTATATTAAATCGTAAAGAGCATGCATAAGAGGCCCTAACGTCGTCAATCAGCTTGAGCCAGTTGGCACTTAATATGCTTTTTTGGGTAAAAAACAAGATGAAATATAAAGTTATCTTCTTCATAATACTTGTATTCGTGGCTGTTGTTTTATCTGTATCATATTTTGCGAAAAGAAATTTTTTACTTTGCCGTGTCATTGGTGGAAATCTGGAGGTAGTAAAGACTGAGTGTCACTGTACTGGTCAACCTTGTGTCGCAACTATTTGTAGTCACGAGAACAGGTGCATTATGAATAAATAAAGGTCAGGACTATGGTCTCGAGCAAAGAAGCATCAACTAGTCAATGGCGCACAGTGTGTCAATACTTGTACTGAGCTTATCGAGGACCTGCCGCGAGGATGAGAAGTTGACCCTGAGCGAAGCCGAATGACATCTTCGCCCGGGAGCATCGCTTTTGTCTTTAAAATATGTATTTCATGTATAATCGCATCTATGAAATATTTCAATTATTATCGAAAATTTGTTTTGTTTGGAGTAATAGTTTTTCTCGTTGGTATGTTTGGCGTAACCATCATGAGAGATTGGCCAAGACTTACGGGTCAAATGGGCAAGCGTGCAAGCCCCGCTGCAATTCCAAAGGTAACACCTGATGCAACAAAGGCTGACTATTCAAATTGGACATTGTTTAGAAACGGGTATGCTTTGCCAGTGCCACCGAAATGGAAAAATACATCAGATCTTGGTGGAGTAGCGGTGCTTGAACCAGGAGAAATAGTTGGTAGTCTTGACGAAATATCAGTCACAATTCTTTCAGATAAAAAAGCGCAAGGACAGCAATTTACTACACAAAAGGAGCTAGATGAGTGGTCTGCAGTAAGCGGACAAGTGCAGGGAGATATCCAAAAAACTAAAAATATCGTTATGGATGGGTCTCCCGGTGTAATGATTGTTGATACAACAAGTGAAGCAAATAAATGGCTGGCTATGGCCTGGACCAGGAAAGATAACATCAATGTACAACTGAGGTTTACGGGTAATGGGACATATGAAGACGAAGATATAAAAGCTGTAGATTATATTGTCTCACATTTTACTTTTACGGCACCTCAAACATCCGGAAGTAAAGGTAAAGAGTAGGTTTTACAAAAAAGTAGTAGGTGCTCAGTTGGAAAATCGTTCCAATACGCTTCACAAGCGCCCCACACCCGCCCAAAACGGCGGGTGAAGAGATAGTCCACCCTCCTGGTAACAGAAAGACTATGTGTAACATCAAGGTTCGAGGTTCGAATCCTCGCCGGGGAGCACTTCGGCATGCTCAGTGTAAATCCTTCAAGATACTGAAGACAGGCTATAGTCTTTAAACAAGTTATAGATGTATGATCTTTCTATGAGTTCATGAATTAAATAATTTTTTGAGGGGAAAAGTTGTTTTTTTTCTAGGTTGTGAAATACTGTTGGTATGAAACTGCCCGAGTCCTGGACAACGGTGACATCTTTATCAAAAACATTTGCCCTTGTCCTCATTGTTTTACTGCCTTTTATTGGATTTTTCCTTGGTGTCAAATACGGAAGATCGAACTCACCGATGGTGAGCTTCGTACCAAGCGACAAGACATATAGTCCAGAAATATCTCCCACGGTGGTCCTTTCACAATTTAATCTAGAGGAAATGAATATCATAGGTTCCTGGTGTCATTCAGATAAATCCATCGATCAACACGGAGGGACAATCAGTCGATGTGGATCACACTACCAACTTTCATCTGATAAACCTTTGATGGATGAGCCGACATTTATATATGATAATCAAGGAAAAAGAGTGGGCGGGTGCGGTGGAATGCCTTTGCCTCCATGGTCTCGCAAAGATCCTTTGTGTTCATCTGCTTGCATAGAGGCGAAACAATTTAGCTGTGATTAGAATGCTGTCAATACCAAGGTTCGAGGTTCGATAGTACGAACTTGACTAGCTACCTTCTTTATTCAACTTCCGATCACCAGTAATTCACCCGGCGATATTGAAGTCCAATCTATAGAAACCTGGGAGATATAAGGCAATCTATGGCCAGGATTTCGATATCTTGGATAGTGATGCAGTTGCATGGAAGCCTTTAGTTGAACAACAAGTTCAATTTTTCGCACAGAAAGGGATTGATGTAGTTAAGCAAGGTAAAGGTACAGATTTGTAGAATATTTCTTTGAATGTGAATGTTCTTCAAAAAATTGTCCTGATGGGGTAGGATGAGGCCGGACAATGCTTGCGTTGGTTCAGAGGTTGAATTACAATAAATGCAACATGACTGAACAACACCCACCTGTTGATGTACTCGGAAAGGAGATCCCAACTGGGCGACGGGCGTTGGAAGCTTACATAAATGAAACTGGAAGAGATGGGGCTATTGGTCCAGTACTGTTGGAACAACTAAATAATATTTTATTTTTTTGTGATGGTTATGAAAGAGTCCCGGTTGATCCCCATCGTACTACTCCCGGGATTCTTACTCAAAAAGGGAGGGAAATAGTTGCTAAGGTTTCAAGCACTCCTGAGCGGTTACAACACTTTCTTGAAGCAATTATTCAGGCTGCCTACCGTGCAGGGACTGCGAGACGTCCTGATATGATTTCTCTTGACTCTCTTGATGCCTGGGTTGTGGATCAGGTAATGAAGGGTACTGAAAATTTTACTCCATTATATGGAGGGAAGACAGAGGCTGATCGTAAAGAAGATGATAAAGTGTACGCATTATTGGTAAAAGCTTTTGGACCAGATGTAATTGATGGAACAGTAAAAAAGTAAGAACTTTTGATGAAGGTAGGTTCGAAAATAATCACGGTGATGGAGCATCAGCAGGATTTGTGGAGATTATTCTGATTTGCTTTTAGGATGAGCTTTCGCTTCTTTTTCCATCTTCAATAAACGAGTGTAATAATCAGGGATTTCATCAAGATGTGCGAGTGCGATCTTACCCGTTTTCACCAAATCGTCATCCGTAACATTTGTTTGTGGATTTGCGGTCCCATGTTCCAGTTCTACCTCCATACCTATTTTGTACTGGTCTACGTCAAACTTGTCCCAGGTGACACCCAATCGATCCCCTATCCGCTTGGCTTCTTCAAAGGAAATGTGTCTTTTTGCTGACATATAGAAAGTATACTCTCATTTTCTAATCGTGTTTGAATCAGTTATCATAAATCGGTTTCAGTATTCGAGATATACTTGCTTCTAGCTCAACTTTTGTTTCTAAATATGTAAACCAGGGGGGTCTGAAGCGAGAATCTCTGCTACTTCAACGAGCCTTTTCTTTTTGTCTTGCCGCTTTGAGTGGAGCCAAAAAATGAGCGGCTGCGCTCGGTTGGGCCTCATGTGCCTTCCGTGGAGCTGGTATCGGCGGCGGCTCAGCTGCAGGTAGTGGTGGCTGTGGATGAGTCAAAGTTTGCTCTTCTATTTGGCGTTTCCACTCTTCGAGATTAAATTTGGTGTACTTATGTTCGGGCCCTTTAAACAATCCTAGTCGCTCACTCATGTATATTGGCGATGAATAACTTCTTCAATCATACCACGAATGCATCGAGACTTTTTGTGGGTTTGGGTTTGTCTTCTTTGTCCTCAATTTACTTAATGATCTCAGCTAGATTTTCATGTCGCCTTTCGAATGTATTAGCAGTCAGTCTCCTCTATTTTATGAGAAACTCTAATCTAGTCTATTCTACTGAAGTCGAGCAATAATAACCTGTTAAAATCAACACATGGTAAATTGCCCAAAATGGATTTGGAGATTATTTTATCTACTCCTGGTAGTTTTCCTCGTCCACAGCGGAGCACTCATAATCGGAATCAACCTATCAAAAAATCAGATTTTCTATTGGGTGCTACTGATACTTCCGGTGAGTCTCTTCCTTTTACATGTTATATATTCATTAGGAATCTGGCGGGGCATTTTATTCATCTCATTGGCATCGGGCATCGGATGGACGATGGAAACTATAGGCCTGAGAGACGGAGTGATATTTGGCGGTCGATACGTGTATGCGGGTCGTGGTATGACCATTGGCACAGTCCCCTTATCCGTATGTTTGTATTGGTCAGTGTTTATATATACGGGATATAGTCTCGTCAATTCATTTTTATATTGGTTACATAGAAGGCGACCGACTGTGTCCAAGAATATGATCTATCAGGTCATCCCACTGGTCCTGTTTGATGCCACACTGGTGACTATCATAGACTTGTTTATGGATCCTATCATGGTACATGACGGCGGTTGGCGGTGGCTCGATGGTGGGCCATATTTTGGTATTCCTATCGGAAATTTCATTGGATGGTTTATGACTACGGCTATCGTGCTGGGGATCTTCCGTGTGATTGAATACTTCCTACCGATGAAATCAAGCGGTACACACCCTTCTATCATCGTGCTGCCAACGATATTATATGGAATGCTCATGATTTCATTCAGTATCTCGGCGATCCAGTTTGGTCTATACGGATTGATGGTGATTGGTGTTGGGTTGATGATGCCGATAGTCGTCGCCAATCTGT
>CAYWBR010000113.1:0-7084 GCA_964456675.1 uncultured Bacteriovorax sp.
TGAATTAAAAGAAGCAAAAAGTTTAAAAGAAGCAAGAAGTAAGATCGGGAATAATTCATTTGATTTGTTTTTGCTTGATGTCAATCTTCCCGATGGTAATGGATTTGATTTTTACTCAGAGCTAGTAGAGCGCGGACATGGTCAATGTCCAATAATTTTTTTCAGTAATAGTCGCGACAAAGAAAAAATATTAAAAGGAATGGAGTTGGGTCAATGTGACTATATTTTTAAACCTTTTGCAAATGAAGAATTGAGAGCAAAAATTGATACACAAATATCATTGCATCAAAGAAGAAAAATAAAGTTTGAGAAAGAAAAAGAACTTTTAGCGGCTGATTTTTTACATCATGTTAATAATCCACTAGCGTGTATTGCTCTGGCTTTTAGAGCACTTAAGAAAGAATATAATATTCAAAATTCTCCCCATGCTGATGCCATTGAGGAAAACATAAAACGACTTACTGTTACAAGAGATCAAATTTTAGATGATGGCAGTAAAAATAAGTAATTAATTAAAGATATTATTCAAATAGTTTCTAAGTGATTGTAGATCTGAAGACCAATCCAAGCGTCTGTTGCGGCATAAAGGATCTGGACATCAGTTAATTTCATCGCTTCCCAATTGGTAAGTTTTGCTTTTTTAGAGAGTCTTTTTTGGAAAATTTCTTCTGTAATAGTTTGAAGTCCTTGAGACTTTAGGCCCTTATTTTTTGCAATATCTTGGATTTCTATGAAATTCTTTGGTTCAAATTGAGCAAGCTCTTTTAGGCCACGAAGGTCATCTCGAATTGCAAGACCAACTTTTTTAATATCAGGGCTTGCTAGAATTTCGACAATAGGTGCAGGGAGACCAATTTTATTTAAACGGAAAAGATATGCTTTTTTATCAGTTGAAAGTTGTAAAAGAGCAATGGAGTATTTTTCGCCTTTTTTAAAGCTTGGCTTTGTTTCGGTGTCAAATCCTAGCACTGGAGCATTTAAAAGCTCCTGTACTGCCAAATCGATGGCCTTAGGCATATCAATAACGGTAATCTCACCTTCAAAGACGATAATTTCTAAGTTTTGTGAACCACCGCTTCCATTGGAATCTACGGGAGTATGCATGTTGATCCTTTTAACATTAAGGTAATTTGTGTAGGCTAGAAGTCTATACAGATTAATGGCTTAGACGTTAGCCAATTTATTGTACTTTATTAAAATAGATTCGAGAATATAAAAAACTGGAGTGAATTTTATGCCTTCTTTTGACTTAGTTTCCAAGACCGACATGATGGAAATGAAAAATGCCCTGGGTATGGCACAAAAAGAAATTGGTAGTCGTTATGATTTTAAAGGTAGCAATGTAGAGTTGGAATTAAAAGATGATAAGGCACTTGAGCTCAGAGCTGAAGATGACTATAAAATGAAAGCTGCGTTGGAGATATTAAGAAATCAGATGGTTAAAAGGAAAATTGGCCAACGTTGTATTGATCCCCAAAAAATTGAGCCGTCAGGTAATAGGATGCTTAAGCAATTAATCCTATTAAAAAATGGGCTTGAAAAAGACACGGCTAAAGCCATTGTAAAAATCATCAAAGATTCAAATTTAAAAGTTCAGGCGGCGATAATGGACGAAAAAATTCGAATCACTGGAAAAAAAATAGATGATCTGCAAGAAGTATTTCAGATGTTAAGAACTCATAAAGATGTCACTGTGGATTTGCAAATGGAGAACATGAAACGTGACTAAGAAAAAAATATTATTTTTGACTTTACTGTTTACCTTAATTTTAGGAATTCTTCTTTATTATAAAGATAAAGGACAAGTTCTAAATTTGTCAGAATATGAAACAGGTTTATCTTCAACTACGGTTAACAAGGAAGGAGATTTGCCAAGAGTTTCGAAGTCCTTAACAGTTGACCAAGAAAAAATTAAAGAAATTAAACGTGAAAGTTATCAAGAGCAAAATTTAGAAGCAGTAGATGGCCAAGATAATAAAAAAGACTTTGAAGCATTCGATCAATTTGAAAGTCGGTGGATAGAAAAAGTAAAAGTAGTGTTTCCTAAGCCAAAAATGTTCGATGTCTATTTAGTGTTTCGTGAAGACAATGAAAAAGAAAAGATGGAAGCCTATGAAGAGTTTCATCGCCTAATGGAGAAAAAATTTGGGGCCAATTACACTTATTCATTATCAGAAGACCAAACTAAGATGGAACAAAAAATTAACGATAAATATTTAAAAAAGCTTAAAGAGATGATGGGAGAAAAGTCTTTCATCGAGTATTTAAAAATTCGCGACCAATTTAATGAAGATATTATGCGCGAAACCAAAGGGCAAAGGCCATTGTTAATTGAGTTTTAATTATTGAGGCAAGTTTACTAAATAGTAAAGTAGCATTCCAATATTAAGTCTTTTTGCCTCAATCGGTTCATATTTAGTTCTTCTGCATACATCAATTTCCATACACTGATGAAATAGAAAAAAAGCAGCGTCATTAATCCATGTTCCAGTTTTTGGAACTTGCATATTAATTACCATATAAAAAAAGATACTCTTAGAAAATTTTTGCTGTTCTGGTTTTAACTTGGCAATTGCAATAATAGCATTCTCATATATTTTAAAAGCTTCATTCAACTCAATAGTGGATATTACATTGTCACGATTAACATCGAAGCGCAGAAAGGTGGTTTCTATATTGAGCATGGCTCCGATAATTAAAGTCATATCTCTACCATTTATTGGTATACGAGGATCATTAACATCGCGAGCAAAACCAGTGACTCCCTTTAAATAATTTTGATATTCATCTCTTGGTGATTTGCGCACATATTCTGCAAGTCTTGGAAAATTTTTGTCGAGCTTTAATTTATTTAAGAAAATATCAAAATAATGTTCTTTAAAGCACGGTTCATTGAATATTGGTTCATCTTGATTTGGCGATAGATTTCGACAAACAAGTAACATTTCCTTTTCAAAGCGTCCTTTGATTTCTACTGCAGATAGGATCATTGATAGATATTCAGCCGTTTCACTGGAATTCATTTCAAAATCACCATTAGATTGGTTTTGAAATAAATCGGCCAGAAGGATTGCATTTCTAGCAAATGTTTGAAAATTTGGAGACCAAAGCTTAAACTCTTCAAGGATTGGTTTCATGGCAACTAAGAATTTTTCAAATTCTTCAATATTAACGTGAAAATTTCCATTGGGAATTTTATGGCCATAACTGATGGCCAGCTTTGTCGCTAGAAATTTCAAAAGACCTACTTCAACAAAGCCAGATTTATTACGGTAGTAATCAAAAGCGTACATTTGTAATTTATCGTTAGGATCGCGGAAATATTTAAAATTTTCGGCAATTAACTTGAAACGAGAGAAAAGTTCATTTTTTCTATGTGTTGAGAAAAAATGATTAATGGCAGGATACTCTGGAGCAGGCTTTAACTTTATTGGCCCCTTTATGCTTTCAAAAGATTGTCGGTATTGATCATACATAAAGTTATCGTAAAAAAACTGTTCGCTGGCATCTTTGACAATGTCAAAGATTTTACGAATGTCAGATAAAAGATACGTATCTTTATTGCCACCAATAAGTTTTAACTTTAGCGATTCTAGCGACGGTTCAAATTTTGTTACGTCAAGCTCATTATCTTCAATGGATTTTTTAATTAAACTTATAATTTTTTGATTATTAAGCACTTCATAGCTATCTTGATTCCAAGTAATTTGTGCTTCTAATAAATTTACTGTCTCTAAAAGTTTTTTTGCAAAAAATGTTTTATCGTCGAATTCTTCTTTAACTAAATCAATAATATTTCCATAGATGGCTAGCAATGAATTTGATTTATTAAGAATGATATTAATTTCTTTAAGCGATAAGTTTTCGATTGCTTCGCCTGTTATTAGTCTTTTAAGACTTAGGATTGTATCAAAGTCGTCGTCGCTAAGTTCTTCTCGATCATTGTATTTTGTCTGGGGATCGTTAATAAAGATTTCAAATAGTTTTTTTAATTCTTGCTTAGTAAGAAATTCAGATTCTTCATTAGGTATATTTTTTAATAAAATATTCTTTTTTATCCACTCAAGTTTAATGCTTAAAAAGCGCGCATAGTCACCAGTTGTTGGAAATGATTCTTTTGGATGATCTTGCAGATCTCCAAGCTCTGATAAAAATCCAGGTATCTTTTCGATAATATTGTATAGATCATTGGTGGTTAATTCATTACGATTGCCGGTAACAATGAGTTTTACTCTCATGTACAGATCAATATCTTCTATCGCAATTTCTTTTTTTAAAAATTGCTTAGCAATTTGAACGATTTTTTGATTTGAAATAATTAATTCGTTAGGTAAATTTTTAACTAGTAATTTTTTATCTGCATCTAAAATCAAATCCCCTAAAAATGAATAATAATCTTTCTTCGTTTTAAAGCTCTCTTCTGGATAATCTTCATATTGTGCCCAAATATCAATAATCGTAGGAATTTTTTTGACCAAATCTTTAGCTTCGATATTGGTGACAATGTGCTTTTCTCCGCCCATAATAAGACGTTTTACGATCCAGAATGTTTCGAGGTTTTCTTTAAGGTCATCTTTGTTAAATATTTTTCGTACAAAAAATTCAATCTCTTTCTCTGTAATCAAGTCTACTTTACTTCGTTGTTCTGCAATAACCGCATTTTCTACTTTCTTAATATTATCTTTAAGAAATGCAGCATAGTCTTGATTATCTTTAAAAAGTTCTCGTTTTAAGTAGTTGATGTTTGCCCAAATATCCATGATGGCAGGCAATTTTCTTATTAGAATTTTGGCTTCATCGGAGTTAATGATTTCAACATCTCCACCAACAATGAGGGCCTTTAAGAAAATCATATTCTCAATGTCTTCAGTATTGATTGATGTAGCGCCAATTTTTTTCACTGTTTCATTTATGTAATAGTAAAGGTCAATGCTTTGAATAGGGCGTTTTCTGGTCTCTAGACGTTGAACGATTTTTTCACTTAAATCTTTAATTTCGTCGTTAAATCGCTCTATTTCAACTTCTAAACGGCTGACTTTTTTAGGAAAGTTAAAAGGTAGTTTTTTTAATTCCGATAATCGATCTAGAATCGCATTTATTTTTACTATTTTCGCGTTTGATTCTCTTAATAGTTCAAAAAGAATTGGTAAATTTTCCCGGCTGATTTCATTTTGTTCATCTCGCAATAGAAGCATGTTCGTTTGAAACAAAACACTTAATCCATCAATTAATTCTTTACTCTGATCAGCAAAAAAACGTGAAATAAACAAATTTAGTTCTTTTTCGTTAATTGAATTTGGATTTTTTGTTTTAACTAATTGTAGATATTGTTCGAGGCTTTTTTCAATACAAGTAATTTCTTCTGGGATCACTTGGCGAGTGAAATCTTTTAATTTGTCACCGTTAACCTTGCAGCTACTTTTTAACTCATCAGTTTGATACACACTTTGATTGCTAATTGGCTTGTCTTCTGTAAAGCCGCATCCACTAGCGAATAGCAATGATGCCAATAGGCAATGAAGTGTGAATTGAAGGTAGCTCGTGTTTAATTTCATAACGTAAACTTTATAGAGGATTCCACAGAAAATATAGGGAAAACGCGGCAATAAGTTTATTTTACAAACTGTCTTTTTTTTGGGCACAATAAGAGTTATTAGCTTAAATATAACGAATTTTTAATGGTTTCCAAGTTCGTATTTTAAAACATGTGACCAAATATAGTGTGTAAATTATGCAAAGATGCTCTGTTAAGATTTTATTGGCCTTCCTCGTTGTGTTTTTTTACGGAATAAGCTTCCAGACAAATGCGTTTGATGGCGCCCTATCGTATGAAAAGTATTTACGCCTTAATGATCCGGCCTATCGGTCTAGTTCGGGGGATTGGCTTAATTTGAGTTTCCACACAGATGTGCCAACATCAGAGTTTTCAGCCTATGAAGAAGGAGATGTGCGTTTATATTTTCAGGATAATAATGATTTGGCATATTCCTTACAAGAAGCATATGTCAGTGGTAAGTACAATGATTACGAATGGTATTTAGGTCGAAAAATTTTAGACTGGAATCAAAATGAACACTATTGGGGATTGGGTTACTTAAATGCATCACAAGGTTTTTCACTCTTAGGCGATGATCTGGAAGGTGTGTCTGGGTTATTTGTTAAAAAACAGTTTGGAGATATTGAAATAGAAGGTTTAGTGTCTTATTTTTTTATCCCTGCAATAAATCCGGCAATTGATATCAAAAACGGTGAAGTCCGCGCAAAAAATGATTGGGTACGTTTACCGCCAACGAGAACTCTCTATAATGCTCGAGTCATTCCTCTCTATTATCAAATAGGAGAAGTCGATTACTCAAAAATATTGTTTAATAAGTCGATGGGGTTAAATGCTCGCTACCTTTATTCTAAGGGATGGTTTTCTATTTTTGCGCTTTATAAGCCAGAAAATCGTTTAAGGATAAATGCAAGTGCAGCTTATGATCCAGTATTGGATAAAGTTGTCGTTACGGCAAATCCTACCATCAATCATCATGCGTACTATGGGGTTTTATGGCAACATTGGATGGGGTCAACTCGTGCATTGGGTGGACTTTCATATGTTGATCCAAATACCAAAATAGGCAAAGACTTAAATCTGTTGAGTATAGAAAATGGACGCCAAGAATTTGAGTCAGAATACTTTAGCATTAAGCCTCGCTATGATCGAGAAGCCTATTCTCATTTTTCACTCAATTTTGATCGAGGAAGTTATGCCTTAAGCTTAAATTATATCCATCTCTTAAGTAATAATATAAGAGGTGCAGATGATTTTTATTCAGACACAGTAAAATGGAAAAGAGCATTTGGCGCAAAGATAGATTTCAGTTTCAGCGATCAATACAGTCTTGAAGTCGATTACAAATTAGATGTGAGCAGAAAAGATGAAGTGCTAAAAGCAGAATTGAAGTATGAATATTTAAAACGCATTACCTGTGCCCTTGGTCTTGAAGCGCTCAAAGCTCCACGCGAAGATTCATATTGGACCTATTACCGATCAAATGACATCGTCTATATGAAGTTTGGTCTTTTCTATTAAGCACCAAGG
>CAYWBR010000114.1:0-6726 GCA_964456675.1 uncultured Bacteriovorax sp.
GAAAGTAGTAGTTTTTTCATACAAATATCCTCCATTAGGAATATTGAAAAATTGACACTTTTAATTTCACTATTCTTTAAGCAAGGAATATGCCAATGGGAAAATTCTACTCAAACTATTGATTGAGCGAAAATTACAGATAAAAAAAATAGTGAGTGGATAAATTATAGACAAATACAGTGTAAAAAAAATAAACAGTGATATTAATTTACTCGCGTCTTCTGACAATTAACCCAAGTGACTTCATGCTTATTACAAGAAAGGTGAATTACTCTCGATCCTGGAATCTCCATAAACTTAAACATCGTCTCAAAGTCAGTGGGAGCTTGAAACTTAATAGTACATGCATAATTGGCGACTAAACCAGATTCACGCCAGCGATTAACAAGCTCTAAAAGCTTATGAGGATAACAAATGATATCCGAGAATAACCAAGCTTTCTGCCCAACATGTTGTGGTCTAAGGCCAAATGCTGATTCTTGTAAAAATTTAACTTGTGCCATCTCCATTATTTTTGGATCAAGCGGTGCTTTATCAACACTTAAAACATCACAGCCCATAGAAGCTAAGACCCATGTCCAGCCTCCGGGACAAGCACCTAAATCCATTACAGACTCATTGGCGCTTGGTCTATGGCCATATAAAGTAAACAACTCCCAAAGCTTTAAATAAGCCCGAGAAGGAGGATTTAGCTTATCCTCGTTAAAATTGATCTCACCAAAGGGCAGTGGTGATTGTGTGCGTTTTGCAACTAATGCTTTATTCTCCGACAATAAAGAAAAAGCGCTGAGTTTCCCCTCTGGAATTACTTCTAAAAAATCATATTTTTTTATCCGTGCCCGAGGGAGTTTCTCTAATACCAATTCACCTCGGCGAATATTCTTTAACGGTAAATGTTGAAATCTAGTACCTATTTCTTTTAACTTAAGTGCTCCGTCTGAAATGGAAGAAAAATCAACAAACTCTACTTCTTCCCAAGTGTCTTGAGCAAAGACAATATCCAAGGCATGACCTTCTGTTAATAAAAGGCGATCAAATTTTTCTAAAATATTTACCCCGCGAAGCTTAAGTTCTACTTCTAAATCTTTTTCAAATCCTATTGGGGCAAGATATGCAGTTAACATTTATTTACCTTAATTTAAATTCGCAATTACTTGCAATAGCTCTACTCTATTTTCCATTGCTTTTTTAAGCTCTTTTACTTCATTTGCAAAGAATTCTCCTGCAATTTCCTGTAGATCTCCAGAGTATAATTTAATTTTTTCAGAAACCTCGACAATCCTCTCTTTAGGAATCTCTGCAAACTCTTCTTTCAATGGAATCCCGTATCCATTTTGAACAAAGTTTTCAGCCGATAGCTCATTGTAAAGACTTTGAAGCTCTAAAATTCGCTCACCTAGTTTGGTTCCTTGCAATTTAGGATCTGGATCATTTCCAAACAATTTAGCTCCAATTGCCTTGGTAAAACGAAGCTCAAGTGAGCGCACGATCAAATCTTCTATTCTTAGAGCATTTGCCGCAATTTTAATTTTATCTTCTGCATTATCCAATGCTTTTTTATAAATCAAGTTTCTTTTTTCAGAATCATTCTTCTCAACAAAATCATTAAAATTATTTTCAGTTACATTTAATAGCTTCATCGAATCTAAAAGCTTGTCCGATGCTCCAGGGAAATAATAACCTTTTTTCTCTGCTTGCTTTAAATCATTAAAAACAGAATCGTCACCAATTTTGCTCTTCAAAAGATATTTATTCATCCCCAGCGGAGTTATAATTGATTCCTTTTGAACCTCTTTATTCTCGGCCATGGCAACCCTTAAAAGATTCATTGCTTCCGTGGCACAGTTATTGGTGAAAAAATAATATTTACCTTTATAGCTCCAATAAAGTTCTGAAGCTCTTGCCATAAATCGATCTTTCTCTATTTGCGATAATCTTAACGGTAGCGAGTGGATTTCACGAAATTCACCCTTTGTATATTCATTAACTACATCAGTTAAAGTTAAGAAAAATAATTGCGAGGGGTATTCACCTGTTATTCCTTTAGAATAGTCCATCGTGACATCTTGAATGTTGGCCCTAAAACTTACAACTATATGATGGCCATGATCTTGTAAGCACGCTGGTCCGACTTCTCTTCCGGGTGCACACATAACAAGTCTAAACATTGAATGTCCAAACTTACTCATTGCAGCCTCACCTTTACCTGCAAACAAGTAATGAACTTCATAGAGACGTTTTGGATCCAAGTGACGAATCACCACAGGACTTCCTCCCATGTTTTGAGAGGACATCGTAATTTTCGTGTTACTTTCACACGAAAATTTTTCATTAGGATAAAAATTTAATATTCGTGAAAAAATATCATAATGATTTGGTCTTCTACATTTATAGCTTGGATCATAAAGAAAATGCTCAAAATTTACTGCCGCATTTTCTAAGCTATTCTTATATTCATAGCGATCTGGAGATCTGGCTTCATGCTGATTTAAATTAATTCGCTTTTTTATTATAAGCCCTTTGGAAACAAAACCTGCGATATTTAAAAATTCAGGCCGTTTTGAAAATCTCGTTTTAAAATCATAAAGATGAAATATCTCATGGACAATTGTTGCCAATACATAACGATGATTATCAGGGTGAGCGCATTTTAAATCACGTCTTTCTTTTTTCCATTCTTTTAAAACCACAGAATCGACTTCAACTACGCGATCTTCCTCGCCTTGAAACCTTGAAACTCTTGCTAACGTAATGGCCGACTTACACTGATCATCAAACCCAGAAAGCTCCTTATTATTTAAATTTTTGAACTTTAATTTAACGCCGCTTGAGAGCGTTGATTTAATGGATTCGGGAAGATCATCAGCAATTTCTTTTGCCAACATAATCGCTTGTTGATCAGCATTTAGATTTCCTAGATCTATATAAAATTCTGCACGAGTACTCACGCTTAAAATAAACGACGCAATTAATAAATAACAGCCGAATCGAACTACTCTAAAATGATTTAGTTCCATATATAACCTCGTAGACAATATTTAATTGCTCAACATCAATAAATCTCTAGCAAATATGTTGCCATTTTTTAAATGGTTTAAAATATGACACCAATTGATTATTAACCGACCAAAATTTAGACGCTTTCAAAATAAAGCATTAATTTTTTACAGGATTTCAACTTTTACTTTTTTTATCTGTTATGTTTAGTCACGTTATAAACACACACGACCACAAAACGGAGGATCTTTATGAAAAAATTTATCGCTGCTCTTATGATCGCTGCATCTGTAAACACAATGGCCGTAGATATTACTTTATCACCACTTTATACAGCAGTTGATCTAATTAGATCTGCTGTTGGTACAGTTGTTTCTCCATTCGCATCTACTGCAGCATCTTTTGTTGAAAAAGAACAATTAGAAGCTGTTAGAACTGACGCATTAAATTTTCTTGCGGGATCAGAATCATCAGACGTACTAGAAGCTTCTATTAAAGAAATTAGAACAAAATCAGCTGATTTTGAACAAATGTCTGATAAGCAAATTGCAGGTCTTATCGTTACAGCTCTACAATAATCTCCCCTCTAACTGCTTAATAAACAGAAGGCTCATCGCAATGATGAGCCTTTTTTTTCCTAAAATTCCTATACCTAAAGTAATGCCAATAGATTAAAATATGTGCATGAAAAAGTTTAATCCTGAAACAGAAGCCCGCGTCTATGGAAAAAACCATTGCCGCACAATTTTTAAAACTCGCCCTGAAGACATCATCAGTTTATTTTTAACTAAAAGTGCTTCTTTAGAATTTAAGACCGAATTAAGCAATCTGGCCAAAGCCAAAAAGGCATATCACATTGTTGAAAAAGTTGAATTAGAAAAACTAACTAAATCAACTCACCATGAAGATGTCTGCCTAGTAGTTAAAAAGAAAAAATCAACTTCAGAACAAGAAGTACTTAAACATTTAAAAGAATCTAAAAAATGTTTTTTATTAGCACTTGAAAATGTAAGTAATCCTCACAATATCGGCGCGATCATGCGATCTATGGCCCATTATGGTGTTCAATATTTAATAGTTCCTGAAATAAAAGGATTAGATAGTGGTGCTCTTTATAGAACGGCAGAAGGTGGAGCTGAGTTTGTTGAAATAGTAAGCGTTAAAAACTTTGAAGCCTTTCTTTTAAAAGCAAAAGAATTAAAAGTAGAAATTCTTGCAACTACAAGTCACGGTGGTGAGAAATTAAGTAATTTTAAATTTAAACCTAAGTCGATTGTCTTGTTTGGTGAAGAAGGTCCGGGCTTAAGTAATAATTTACTAAAAACTTTTTTGAAACTTCAAATTGATGGCACTGGAAATGTAGAAAGCTTAAATGTCTCGGTAGCAGCTTCAATTATAATTGGTGAATTTTTTCGTCAAAGCATCATTGGCAAAAAATAAGTAAGGACAAATCATGCAAATTAAAAATCTCAATTCCAGATCACTTTTAGTAATCTTAGATGGTTTTGGAATAACTAATAAAGATATGAAAAATGCCATTCTTCACGCTAAAAAACCTAATATCGATTTCCTCTTTAATAATTATCCAATGACAACAATTGAACCAGGTGGAGTCTTGGTTGGGCTTCCTAAAGGTGTTGCGGGTAACTCAGAAGTTGGTCACATGAATCTTGGTGCAGGAAAACCTGTACGCCAAGACCTAGTTCGCATCAACGAAGCAATTGAACTTGATACTTTAAAGGACATGCCAGAGTTAAAAAAATTAATCGAAAACGCAAAGAAGAACTCTAACCGAGTTCACTTTATGGGGTTATTATCCGATGGTGGAGTTCATTCCCATATTAATCACTTAAAAGAATTAATTAAAATTTTAAGCTCTCACAAAATTGAACTTATTCTTCATGCCTTTATGGATGGAAGAGATACGGCAAAAAATATTGGTGGCAAATATCTGGAAGAAATTAAAAAAATTCCTGAAATAAAAATTGGATCTATCCAAGGTAGATCAATTGGTATGGATCGCGATCGTCGTTGGAATAAAATTGAAGAAGCCTACAAATGCTTCATTGGGCTTGGTAAAATTGAGCAAATAGATCCCGTACAGTATCTTGAGCGAGAATATAGTGAAGGAAGATTTGATGAATTTTTAAATCCCGTACTCTTTGATAAAAATCTTGCTATAAAAAAAGATGATGCAGTATTTTTTATAAATTTTAGACCTGATCGTGCTATTCAAATGAGCTTGTGCTTAACAGATACGCATTTTAAAGAGTTTGAAACTCCTGTTAGACCTCAGTATTATTTATGCATGACCCCTTACGTACAAGATGAAGTTCCAGGACTTCCAATTCTTTTTGATAAAGAAAAAATACCAGGAACAATGTCTGAGTACTTATCTACACAAGGTAAAAAGCAATTTAAAATTGCCGAAACAGAAAAGTATGCACACGTAACATTCTTTTTTAATGGTGGAGAGAAAAAAGCTTTTCCAGGTGAAGAGCAAATTCTTATTCCTTCACCAAAAGATGTACCAACATATGATCATAAACCTGAAATGAGTGCTTTTCTTGTTCTAGAAAAATTAGAAAAGGCGCTTGAAGATAAGTCTATATCTTTCTACCTAGTAAACTTTGCCAATTCAGACATGGTGGGACACTCTGGTAATTTCGAAGCGGCAGTAAAGGCCATTGAAGCGTTAGATGTTTGCGTAGGAAAACTTATGGAGAAGTGTCGCAAAGAAAACGTTACCATGTGTGTGACTGCAGATCATGGGAATTCAGATCAAATGTGCTATGAAGACGGAAGCCCACACACCTCCCACACAGACAACAAAGTACCTTTTTGTGTTTTTGATGAACGCCTTAAAGGAATCACATTACAACCAAATGGTTCAGACTTGGCTTTAAAAGATGTTAGTCCTACAATGTTACATATAATGGGTATTGCCCAGGCACCTAACTTTGAAGGCCGACCTATTTTTGAATAAGAAAGGAAGTTTATATGGAAAAAATCAAATCAATTGCAGTTTTATGTAGTGGTGGTGATAGTCCGGGAATGAATTGTGCGATTCGAGCGATCGTTAGAACTGCTATCCATGAAGGAATTGAAATTTTCGGTATTCAAAAAGGTTATCAAGGTCTTCTTGAAGGAAATATACGCCCATTAAGTGTTTCTTCTGTTGGTAATATTCTTCAGCATGGCGGTACAATACTTCAAACATCTAGATGTCCTGAATTTCATGATCCAGAAACAAGAAAAGAAGCTGCTCATATTTTAAAAAGAAAAAAAATCGACGCCTTAATCGTTATTGGTGGAGATGGGTCATTTAATGGCGCATTCAAACTACAAACTGAGCACAATATTCCTGTCATTGGTATTCCTGGGACGATTGACAATGACATATCTGGTACTGACTACACTATTGGTTTTGATACTGCAGTTAAGAATGCTGTCGATGCAGTCGATAAAATTCGCGACACCGCTAACTCTCATGCAAGAACATTTATCGTTGAAGTTATGGGCAAGCGCTCTCCTGCAATTGCAGTGAGTGTAGGGATTTGTACTGGCGCAGAAAACGTAGTTCTTCCATCTAAAGAAATTGATTTTAACAAAATTGCCAATGATATTGAACGCGGTATTAAGCGCGGTAAAACTTCTTCTATCATCATTGCAGCAGAAGGCGAAACCGAAGGCGTGGGGCACGTTATTCAAAAAGAATTAAAAGAAAAA
>CAYWBR010000115.1:0-6653 GCA_964456675.1 uncultured Bacteriovorax sp.
TTCAGAGTCAGACTTAAAACCTGTAATCTCCATGGATAAAGAGAATATGAAGTATTCATGGACAAGTGCAACATGGAACGAGTCACTGATGGATGCAAGTTTGTTACTTGCCTTTGATCAAGATCTAGGTTTTGTTCTCTTTCAAAAAAATTTAGGCGACTCAGTGCTTCACTTGTTAAAGATAGTAGTAATAAAAAAAGCAAGATCAACTGGTGAGTCAACAAAGTTATTACAAAAAAGTTTGTTAATTTCAAGGGCTTTGCATAGCGACATTGAGAGTGTGTATTTAGAGGTTGAAGAGGAGAACCCAGTGGCAGTTGGTTTCTATCTAAAAAATGATTTTAAGGCAATTCATAAGAAAAAAGGTTATTACTCAGATGGTGCTACAGCGCTTTTTATGCAAAAAATTCTGTGAGCTAATTAATAGAGAAAATCCCAGGTCTTTATTTGCAAATTATTGTTTTTCTGTTATAAATGATTTGTAAGTAAATTTACTTACAAATTAAAATTCTTTGAATAATCAAAGGGTGGCTTCTTAAAGATCCACCCTTTTTTTTTAGTGCTGGAGAAATTGTGGCCCAAAAAGGTGTCCTTCGTGGAGAGCGCGAAGGCTTAGAAAAACGTTTTTTTGATCTTTGTTTAAAAGTTGTAACTGATTGTGGTTATAAGCTCTATGATCTTGAATGGCATCCTGGTAGTGGAGAGCTTAGGCTTTTTATTATGGATCCTAAAACTGGAAGCGCTGTTATTGATGACTGTGCAAAAATAGATCGTGAATTATCCCCATACATTGAAAATGAAACATGGATGCCAGAGAATTTAGTGCTGGAAGTTTCTTCGCCAGGTTTGTTTAGAAATTTAACAAGCGCAGAGCATTTTAAAATGATTGAGGGCCAAGAGGCATTGGTAACTTTATTCAAAAATATCAGTGAAGAACAATGCCCAGAACTTCCTCGGGCATTTCGCCACAATATGAAACCCAAAGTAAAGATTATTGAAGCATTTGAGGCAATGGTAAAAGTTGAAATTAAAGATATTAGGTTTGATCTTCCGTATGAGCAAATAAAAAAAGCAAATCTAGAAACGGATTTAAGCCAGGCAAAAGAAGAATAATAAATAAAAAAATATACAGTAAAATATAAGTCACAAAGGATGTAGTATGAATTTTTCAGAATTAGGTAGAATGATTGACACTCTTGGAAAAGATCGTGGTATCGATAAACGTGTAGTAGTTAGAGCAATTGAGCAGGCATTTTTAGTAACTGCTAGAAAAAAATATGGAATTCAAGGTGAGTATGAAACTCGTTACAATGAAGCAGATGATGAGATCGAAATCTATCAATATAAAAATGTAGTTGAAAATGTTAAAGATAAAATTATCGAAATTAAAATTGATGAAGCAAAGAAACTAGACGAAGAAGTAGAGCTTGGGGATCAAATTGGTATTAAGATTGAAAATCCAAATTTTTCACGTGTTGATGTTCAGACTGCTCGTCAAATTATTTTTCAAAAAGTTCGTGATGCAGAAAGAGAAATTCTTTTCTCTGATTTCAAGCATAGAGAAGGTGAACTAGTTACAGGAATTGCTAGAAGATATGAAAGAGGAAACGTAATCGTTGATCTTGGTAAATCTGATGCGGTAATGCCTAGAAAAGAAATCATACCAAATGAAACTTTTAAAACAGGCGATAGAATTCAAGCTTACTTATCTGAAGTTGTTATGACAAATAGAGGTCCAGAAATCCGCTTGTCGCGTACTTCTCCTTTGTTTTTGGTGAAACTATTCGAAGTAGAAGTTCCAGAGATACTAGACGGAACAATCGAAATTAAATCAGCGGCCAGAGAGCCAGGTCAACGTGCTAAAATAGCAGTATATACTTCAGAAAAAGATATTGACCCAGTAGGTGCATGTGTTGGTATGAAAGGGTCTCGAGTGCAAAATGTGGTCAATGAACTTCAGGGTGAAAAAATCGACATCGTAAAATGGAATGCCGATGTTGAAGTTTTTGCAAGAGCCGCACTGGCACCTGCAGAAATTTCAAATATTCAAGTTGACCATGGTAACCATTCAATGGATGTGGTTGTAGAGGAAGATCAGTTATCTTTGGCAATTGGTAGACGTGGGCAAAACGTTCGCCTAGGGGCCATGTTAACTGGTTATAAAATAAACATTATTTCAAAAACTAAATTACAAGAGCGAATTAAAAAAGCATTTGAAAATCTTGTACAAATTCCAAATTTGAATGATGCTAGAGCTCAAATGTTAGTTCAAAATGGGGTTATGTCAGTTGGAGATCTTTCTGCTTTAGAAGCTTCACAAATTGCTAGTATACTTCATCTCTCTGAAGCTGATGCCGCACAAATTTTGGCAACAACTCACAAAGCAATCGAAGAAGGAAATATCAATTTAGATACTGAGGAAGAAGATTTGGTTTCAGCGTCTGCAGTTCCTCAATACCGTGGAATGCTTGAAAAACATGGTGAAGATAAGTCAGATTCAAAAGATAAATTTTCTGAAGCTGAAAAACGCTTAAGAGAGGAGCTTGCCGCTTTTAAATTGAAGTAAGTTAGTAGTTTGAATTTAAGTATTAATAAAAATTGAATTTAAAAGTATTGGAGTAATAAATGCCTAGAAAAGTTTTTGAATTGGCGAAAGATCTCGGAATGGGACCTCTCGATTTAGTGGAGGATCTCAAGGCCAAAGGATTTGCGATTCGTAACCATATGGCCGAACTCTCTGATGACGATGTTGAAAAAATAATGTCGTCATTTAGTAAGGCAAAAGATGCTGATTCTCAGAGTGATTCGAATAAGAAAAAAGTTGTACGAAAAAAAGCCAAAGAAGATTCTGTAGAATCTTCTAATGCATCAAAAGACACGATTAAAGTGCCAAAAGTAGCAACTGCAGCAGAGAAAAAAGAAGAGGATAAACTGATTAAAGAATCCTCAGATGATAATAAAGGTGCAGTGGTTAGGAAAAAAGCATCTGTGATTCGTAAAAAATCAGATGATAATTTTAGTGAAGCAGAAGAAAGTGCATTTGAAGCAGCTACATTACGGGCAGAAGAAAAACAGTTTGATCGGGTGAATGATGTTAATCGTACCGAAAATGATACACCTGTTGAAACACAATCTTCTGAAAGAAAGGGTTCGGGTTTAAGAGTAGTATCGAAGCCGCAATCGGTTGTTGCAACTAGAGAGATCGAAGACGCTTTGCCACGTGAAACAATTAGACCTTTAGAAACAGATACAATTTCGCAAAAATCGAAAGAACTTTATAAAGAAAAAGTTCATCGTTTTACGCCAGTTTTCACTCCATCAAAAGATGCTCCAAAAGAAGAAGTTGCTGCTAAAAAAGTACGCCCTTCAACGGCATTTCCAGGAAGCGTTGAAGAGGCTGATGAAATTGAATCGAAAAAGAAAAAAGACGACGAAGAAGAATCTCGTAAAAGAATGGGTGGATTAGCTTCGCTAATGTCTGGAAAAAAAGTAGTAAGTAAGTCTCAAGTGTTAAATATGAGTCGTGCTGAAGACGAGTTGAAATCCTACGATACCTTGTCAGGTACCGGGAGACCTCTTTATTCGACAATTAAACGTAAAAAAGAATACTCTGGACCAGTAAGGGAAACAGAAGTGACACAAGTAAAAGATTCAAAACGAGTTGTTCAAATTCATAAAGGGGCAACGTGTTCAGAGCTTGCTCAAAAACTTAGTATGAAGTTTAGAGATTTTGCAGATGAATGTCTTAAAGTGAATTTACTTGTAAAAGAAAATGACTATGTTGGTTCGGGGCTGGCAAAAGAAATTGCAGCACTTTGGAACTACCGAGTTGATGATGTTGCTTTTGATGAATCTAAAATTATTAAAAATGGACCTATTTCAGATGATGAAAAATCAAAATATCCAAATCGTCCTCCTGTTGTTGCAATCATGGGGCACGTCGACCATGGCAAGACAACACTTTTAGATACAGTTAGAAAAGCGAAGGTTGCCGATGGTGAAGCAGGAGGTATTACTCAGCATATTGGGGCATACTCTGTTAAAACTAACAGTGGTCAACCTATTGCATTTTTAGATACACCAGGACATGCGGCATTTGCATCGATGAGACAACGTGGCGCAAATGTTACCGATATCGTTATTTTAGTAGTAGCTGCGGATGATGGAGTTATGCCTCAGACTCGTGAATCGATTAAGTACTGCGAGAATGCAGGTGTTCCAATAATCGTTGCTGTTAATAAAATGGATAAACCAGGGGTGAATCCTGATAGAATTAAACAAGAGCTTTCTGATTATAACCTAATGCCAGAAGAGTGGGGAGGTCAGACTCAGTATGTTCATGTTTCAGCACTTAAAGGTCAGGGAATTGACGAGCTTTTAGAGGCAATTCTTCTTCAAGCTGAAATTCTTGATTTACGAGCAAACCCAAAAGGTGTTGTTGATGCTGTGGTTATTGAATCAAAAATTGAGCCAGGAAGAGGGCCAATGGCAACTGTTCTTGTGCAAACAGGAACGCTTAATAAAGGTGACTGTATTGTTGTTGGAGAAACCCATGGGCGCGCAAGAAGCTTAACTGATCATCTTGGAAAAAATTTAGATTCAGCAGGTCCTTCGACTCCAGTACAGATATTTGGTTTAGAGCAAGCGCCGAGCCCAGGTGACAAGCTTAACGTTGTAAAAAATGAAAGAGAAGCAAAGAAAATTTCTGAAAACCGCATACAAGAAAGAAAAACTCTTGAGGCCGTTCCAGAGAAAAAGAAAATGTCTCTTGAAGATTTTTTTGCGGGGGCTTCTAATTCTGATCAACCTGAAAAGAAAATGCTTAACCTTATTATTAGATCAGACGTAAATGGTTCATATGAAGCAATTAAGCAAGCGCTTGAAGCTTTAGGTAATGACGAAGTTGCAGTAAAAGTAGTTGCTGGCGGAGTTGGCCCAATTACTGATTCTGATGTTTTAATGGCACAAACAACAGGTGGCTATATTATTGGTTTTAATATGCGCCCAGTAACTAGTGCTAGAAAAATGGCGGAAGATAAAGGGGTCGATATCAAAAATTATTCAATCATCTATGAGTTGATTAATGATATTAAGCTTGCCCTTGAAGGCCTTCTAGATCCAGAGGAAGTAGAAGAATACATTGGACGTGCAGAAGTTCGTGAAGTGTTTAATGTTCCGAAAGCAGGTATTATTGCGGGCTCTTACGTTATTGAAGGAAAAATAGCACAAGGCTGTGGTATTCGTTTGCTTCGTAACGGAAAAATAGTTCATGATGGCAAGCTATCGTCGCTTAAGCGATTTAAAGATGATGCTAAAGAAGTTAAGAATGGCTACGAGTGTGGTATCGCCCTAGAGAATTTTAATGATATTCGCCAGGCAGATATTTTTGAAGCCTATATGATGATTAAAAAGAAACGTACACTTGAAGATGCGCAAGGTTTTTCTCAAGGCTCTGCAAATCACGAAGCACGTCTGTAGGTAAATATGGCGCGAAATAAAAATCCGTTTAAAAAAGATAAATATGAAGAAAGGCTCGTTAATTTACTTAACGAGCTTCTTCGAAAAGAAGCCAGAGATGCAAGGCTTCAGTTTGTGTCTATTACAAAAGTCGAGTTATCTCCAGATTATGGTTACGCTACAGTTTTCTGGGATACTTTCGATTCAAGTCATCGCGGAGACGCTAAAAAAGCAATCGAACAGAGCACTGGGTTTTTAAGAAGTGAGTTGGCGCATAAATTAGAAGTTCGTCATGTTCCAAGTTTGTCGTTTGTTTATGACAATCAATTTGAAGAAGAAAATAAAATTGATAAGCTTCTAAAAGCAAATGACAATTCAGAAAACGAGAATGACTAATCTTTTTCCTTATTTTATTTTTGTTAATAAACCAGTTGGGATAAGCTCCTCTGATGTAGTTAGGTATTTTAAATATAATTTGCCCCGACCCATTGATAAAATTGGTCATATTGGAACCCTCGATCCATTCGCCGAAGGGCTACTTATGATAGGTGTAAATGGGGCACAAAAGGCCAATGACCTGATTCATGAGTTGGCACCTAAAACATATCTGGCCGTTGGATTATTTGGGTCTAAAACCAACTCCGGTGATCACACTGGTGAGATTTTGGCCACTTCGGATCTTACAAAAAATTCATCAAAATTAGCGACTATCTCCAAATGTGAATTACAAAGAATTTTAAAAGAAAAATTTATAGGGGAGTATTTCCAACGACCACATAAAGTTTCGGCCGTGAAAGTAAAAGGCAAGAGACTTTACGAATATTCCAGAGATGGTGAAGAAGTAGAAGTGACACCAGTTAGAAGAACTATTTTTGATATTGAAATTCAAAGATTTGAATATCCAATTTTAGAATTTAGGGTAAAGGTATCAAGTGGCACTTACATTCGTGTTCTATTTGAAGAAATAGCAGAATATTTTGAAACTTTAGGACATTTAACTGGTCTTCTTAGAGAATCAATTGGAGATTTTGGGTTGAAAGATTCGATCACAAAAGATCACTGGCCTAATAAGGCACTTAACCTTGAGGGATTAAAATATTTTACTTTGCCCGACATCTTAGCTTTTAAGCATAAAATTCTAACCGATCATTACGCAAGAATGTATAAAAATGGTGTTCGCTTGCGTGTTAATCAGG
>CAYWBR010000116.1:0-6519 GCA_964456675.1 uncultured Bacteriovorax sp.
TGCATACCGAGGAGTTTTATCGAGAGCTTTGGCAAACACTTAAAAGTAAAAAAACCTGGCGAGGAACATTTTGCAATTTAAGTAAAAATAAAAAATTTGTCTGGCTTGATTTATCCGCGATATAGCTCCATTTATTAATAGTGAATGTCCTCCTATTGCCATTGTTCAGCATATGCCCTCTGGATTTACTGATCTATTTGCTGAGAGCTTAAACTCAATAGCGAAGGTAAAAGTTAAAGAAATAAAGAATGGCGAGCAACTTCACAAGGGCCATGTTTATATTGCTCCAGGTGGTAAGCAAGTTAAAATTGTGAAGTCTAAAGATGATGGAATGCGATTTCTGGTGACAGATGATCCTCCTGTTAACCTGTTTAAACCTTCAGTCGATTATTTGTTTGATTCTGTTGCAAAAATTACTGAAATTGAAATGATTGCTCTTATATTTACGGGAATGGGCTCTGATGGGGCAAGAGGTTTAAAGCGTTTGCACGACCTAGGTGTTGAAACATATGTTCAAGATGAAAAGTCTTCTGTTGTTTTTGGAATGCCCAAAGCTGCTCTTGAACTTGGTGGGGTAGATGCAGTTTTGGGCAAAGAAGAAATTGCTAATTTATTAGCAAAGAAAATATCAACAGAGGCCAGGTTTTCCCCAGATCAAAGACGCAATGCCTAGGCTTATTGCTCCAAAAATTAAAATCATTTTGTAAAATAAATGAGTTTTATATCCTTCTAAGTAGATAAATCCAATTAAGAGAAATTTTTTGATAGTTAAAATGGCGATGAAAAAAATATTGCGATCGAGATGGCTTACAAAAATTGTAAGGATTGTTGCCACCACAAGCATTAACCAAGTAATTGTAAGTTTCAGTGTTTCATTTATATTTATCATATTGATTACCTAATAACAAAAAGGGTTGGGAATAATAAAATCCAAATTAGATCGCACATATGCCAAAGTGATGTACCAACTTCCAGTGCAAAAACTTCACCTTCGGATTTATTTTTAATTTTAAAGAATAAAAAGAGTAGAATGAATGTTGCAAAGAGAACATGAGCGAAATGGAAAAATGTTAAAAACCAATAAAAAGTAAAAAAATGATTGTAAGAAGTATGAAAACCTTGATTAAGTTTTTCACTATACTCAATCGTTTTTAAAATTAAAAATCCTGCTCCTAGAACAATACTAATAATTAAATTGATTCGGCTTTTTTCTCGTAAACCATTTTTTAAATAATTAAGAGATAAGGCGGCAAAATATCCACTGGTCACAAGAAAGAGTGTGTTAGCAACGGCATAATAAAGATTAAGTTTTCCCTGCATTTCAGTAAAGAGAGCGTATTGGTCTTGTTTGTAAGCAAAGAAAAAAAAGATGCCTGCGATGAAAGTAACCATTTCCATAAAAATAATAAACCAAACCAAAGGCCCACCAGGTGGATTGGCCAAGGTGTTGTGCTTGTGATTGTCCATTTGCATTTCCTTGAATGTTTGAGTTGATATAATAGATTTCCTAAATAAGGCGGATTTTAGCTTAATTGAAAAGACTAGTAAAGTTTAAGAACAAGAATTAAATGAAGAATTGAGCCGACGATTACCAGTACGTGGAAGAGTTCGTGATAACCAAATACTGATTTAAATAAATTAGGTTTTTTGCTGGCGTAGATAATGGCACCAAGTATATAGACAAATCCACCGCCAAGAAGCAAGAAAAACTCTATTGGGTCCATGGTGTTATAAAAAGTTTTTAAAAATATAAACCAAAATCCTCCGGTCCCAAGGTAGACTGTTGCGTTTATTATTTTGGGTGCAGTTATCCATACCAAAGAAAAAAGAATTCCGAAAAATGCAATTGTCCAATTCGCAGATAGTAATAAATTAGACATTTCGTCTGGAGTTCTTAGACGCAAGATGGGAGTGCCAGTACCAGCAATTAAAATAAAAATAGCACTGTGATCTAGGCGCCTCATCCACATGCGTTTTTTTGGTGACCAATTGGGTCTATGATATAGTGCGCTTATTAAAAAAAGAGCATTGAGAGAAAGTAAGTAGATAAGGAGTTCAAAAAAATATGGCCCTAGATAATGCTTTGAAATAATTATTGTTGAAGCGCCGAAAATAACAAAGAAAAATGCTTGATGAAAATGACCCCTTAAAAGTGGTTTATCATCCTTTGTTTGAATTTTTAAGATGGCTTCTTTCATGCTTTAAAAATACATAAATTATAAGCATAAGAGTAGTGGACGATTGTAAAAGAATTGTGAAAGTATTTAAGTGAAGTTAAAAACGATTTATGGAGTAAATTTATATGGAAATAAAAGTATCGCTTTTAGAAGGTTTTAAGCTCTCATGTCAATTTGATAAGCACACAGTTTTTTCAGATCAGCCTGTTAGCAATAAAGGCAATGATGAGTTTCCGAGCCCCTATGATTATTTTTTATCATCAATTGCTTTATGCGCTGGCTATTACGTTAAAAGTTATTGTCATGCTAGAGGCATAGATACAGCAGGAATTGAAATTACTCAAAATAATCGTAAAGAAGAAGCAGGCTCTTACAAACAAATTATTAATCTCTCAGTGGTTTTTCCTGCGGGAATTTCTGATAAAGATAAGTTGGGAATACTTCGCTCTATCGAGGGATGCACTGTGAAAAAATCAATTATGGCCATTCCGGAAATTACTGTTTCAGAGGCATAGTTTCTTTTTTTCCTTTGGCATAAATCACCAACAGAACTAAAACAACAAGTTCTGCAAATGAAAACATAAAAATATTCATGGCCGCATCGTTGGAAAAACCATAGGAGTGAAGTCCTACGTTTAAAAGATTCACTCCAAACCATGCAAGAATTACAGTAACACTCGTAAGTCCCGTAAAAAAAGCATAGCTTAAATCTTTAAATTGCCGACTAATTTTTGCATGGGCAATCCAAAGAAGCCAAAGACATATGAGAAGAGCACCGTTTTCTTTTGGGTCCCAGCCCCAAAATCTTCCCCAAGATTGATCGGCCCAAATTCCACCAAGAATAGTTCCAAGCACTGTGAAAAAAAGTGAAAAAAGTAAAACTAAATGAATATTTTGTTTTAAATTTTGATTTTCAATGGGGGCTAAGCTTCTAAAGCGCAGAAGATAAAAATGTGCCATGGCACTAGTTACTAAAGCAAAACCATAGCCGATACTTATTGTTAAAACATGTGTTGCTAACCAAAAATTGGTGTCGAGAACTGCTACAATCATACCAAGATTATCTCCATCTCTTTCATAGCCCTTACTTAAATACATAAGAGTTAGACCCAAGATAGAACCTAGAAATAGGCCCAAATTATTTTTAGTTTTTAGGTAATATACGATTGAAACTAAAACTGAAGTTAGAGATACAAACAAAACTGATTCATAAAGATTGGTCACAGGCGGTCTTGATAAGATAATTGATCTAAATAAGATCATAAAAAAATGCACAGCTGCTCCGGTATAAAGAATAAGACTTGCATACTCAAGAAAAAAATCTTTTTTGGCGACAATGAAAATAAAGAATAATAAAAAACTAATTATATAAAGAGCAATTATCCATGTGGTGAAATGAATCTTATTTTGAATTATTTCTAATTTTGTTTTTAATAGGTTGGTTTTTGGTATTAATACGTCCACTGCCTTATTAAAGGAGGAAGAGTCTTTTGCAGAATAAGCGGTATACAAATCATTCCATTTTTTCAAAAACATTCCATTAGGATCCTTTTGCATTTCTTCCCAAGGAGTAAGCCATAAATCAGATTTTTCATTAAAGGAAATGAGCAGATTTTTAAATTGAGCATCATCTTCAGCAATAGAGTAAAAATCTAAAATGGGTTTTGGTATATTTGGGCTTTGGATTTGTTTTAATTCAAAGTATGAGTATTTTAAGGTTTCGCTTAGATTAAAATCTTTGAAAAAAAATGAAAATGAGCGCGATAGCCCCATATAAGTCATAAAGCGCTGATAAACTTCAGTCAGATACAAATTATTTGGATCAAGGTCTTTTTTGTCCACACTTAAAAGTGAATGAAGCATTTCTTGATTTTCAGAAAAGCTTTTATAAAGTTCAATAAAGGTATAGAATTTTTGATCTTCTTTTAGGCCGAGTGTGCCTAGGGCACTTGGGTTATTTATTTTAAAAATTTTACGATTGTAGGCTTTTTGTGGTTCAAATAATAATTCGATAAACCATTGATTGGAATTAAGATTTTCTTTTTCATTACTAAAGCTTTCTTTCCCATAAATATCTTTTAGTAGCAACTTAGAAAAGCTATCGATTGGCTTGACCCTTCCTTCGTGCAATACGCTAATTTGTTCAAATTTATCTATGGTAAAATTTTGTGCAAAATTTTTATTTGTGGAAATAAAAAATATTGCAAGAGTTATAAAAAATCGAAGTAGAAACTTCATTTAAATTTTCCTTTTTTGTCTAGATACAAGAACAAGGTGCCACAGAACTCCCAAACATAAAATTAAGCTTGATACGTAGGGAAACCACTTCGCCTTATTTTGAACCACGGCCAATTCACTCATTTCACCATCGCTGTTTTCAGAGAAAGAAGACTGATAAAATGTGTACCCCTTATAGCGAAGAGGAGTATTCATTTCGATTAAACGGTTAAATACCTGATTACCGTCTCTAATTTCAACTAGAGATTTAAAGCTTTTTGAAATCATCGTTCCTTGATGAAATTTTTTATCGAAATCAATAAGCTTAACGCTAAAGGGAAGTGGAATTTCGCGATTTTTAATCATTACTAAACCACTATGTTGGTTCGTATTAAAGCTTTGAGTTTTTGCCATGTTTAGAAAAATTCGAAAAATCTGACTCTTGCCATTTTCTATTAAACTAAACTCTGCACACTCTTCACTTTGCATGTCAGGATTAGTACTATTTGAACTTTCAAACCTAAATAACTTTGCAAATCCAATCTCGAATCCGTTAGCCTCACTGTTTTGAACAAGCGAGCAAGTTTTTAAAATTTTTACATTTGTGAGTGTTACATTTTTAAAAATTTCAATTTTTGAATTATTAGATAAAGACTTTAAATCATCAAATGGAATCATTTTTAAAATTTTCTGATTATCTTCGCTAGTAAAAACTAAGTCATGATTGCGATAATCCAGGATTGAATTTTTACTTTCATTTTCTTTTAAAACCAAACTTCCTTCGATGGCACTAATATAAGTAATAAAAGATCCAATTAATAAGATTATGGCACCAATATGAGTAAGGGTGATGCCACTTTTGGCAAAAGACTTATAGGGAGTTTTAAAAATTAATTGTGATAAAAGACCAATTGTTAAGATGACAATAAGTAAACCACCACCAGGAAAAGGAATTCCTTTATAGGTAAAAAATAGCGAAGCAAAATACTTTTCAGAAGCAGCAAAAAGCCCGATATTTTTTTGTTCGATGGTTCCAATGATCGTAACAATCATTAAACCAATCATTACCCAAAAGAAAATCTTAAGATTACTTAGATTTTTCAATAATTTTAATACTATATAAGAAATTTTAGTTTTATTCATATTGTGCCTTTAGCTCGGATCATAATTTATTATAGGACAAAAGATATGACTTGTATCATGTAATTCAAAGAATCGATATTCTGACAAAAAAGCTTGGGTAAAACCTTTTTTTGAAAAGTCATTAAACTGACCATTAACTTTATTCAACCTGACATAAGTCATAATTTTTGTGACTTTTTGATGCGATTATTCTCTCAGAGGTTTTATGAATAGTTATTTTCCTATGAGCTTACGCTTTGATAATAAACGAGTCTTAATGATTGGTGGCGGAAGCATCGCTTGGTTTAAGTTCGATAAACTTATCCAATTTAAACCCCAGAATTTGAAATGTGTCGCGATTAATTTCAATGAAGACTTTAAATCTTTTCGCGAGTCTAATGTTCACAATCAAGACAGCAATATTGAATATTTTGAAAGGGCCTACGAGAGTGGGGACCTCGACAATGCCGATATGGTTATTGTGGCCATTGATGATGCTAAATTACAGCGCTCTATTTATGATGAATGTAAGTCAAAAAAAATCCTTTGTAATTGTGTCGATCTTCTTGATTGTTGCGATTTTATTTTCCCATCGATTGTTAGGCGTGGAAATATAACCGTTGCGATTAATTCAAATGGCATGCTTCCTGGCTTTAGTGCCGTTCTTCGAAAATATTTTGATGAAACTATGCCTGATGGCATTGAAGAGGCATTTTTAGAATTGGTGGAAATGAGAAAGAGTCTTGCTCCGGGTCCTTCCCGCATGAAAAAAATCCGCGATGAGGCCCAGAAATATTTTGATCGTTTGAAAACTAGTAGCAATAAACTTTAGGAATTTAATAAAATGAAAAATAAAATATTTGCACTTCTTAACATCACGATGCTGTCAATTTTATCAGCTTGCTCTGGTCAAAGTGTGAAGAGCATCAGTGGTGAGAAAATTTATGTGGTGCAAAGAGAGCGTGATTCGCTTAAAGTAAAAACAATGGACGGTGAAAAGACC
>CAYWBR010000117.1:0-6363 GCA_964456675.1 uncultured Bacteriovorax sp.
TTCGGGTCGGTTTGCAATTTTATGAATTTAAAAAGATTTTTTTATGGCGCACCCGTGTGGATTCGAACCACAGACCTACCGCTTAGAAGGCGGTTGCTCTATCCAACTGAGCTACGGGTGCATATTTGGAATAAAAAAGTACTTGAGAAATTAAAGTTTAGCACACATAATGTCAAGCCAAAATCTTTAGTTAAGTTATGGAAAATTAAAGAATGTTTAAAAACTTTTCTCTCAAGACCTTAGCTGTTAGACTTAAGAGCAAACAAAAAATCAATAATGTGCTTTTAAGAGATACTATGGCCATCATAAAAAAATACTTTAATTCTCTAAGTGATCTTCGTGATCATCTAAAAACTCACCAACCATCATTGTACGTGTCAAGTGGAACGTCTACGGTGATTCCTTTTGAAGCATTAGAAAAAGTGCTAGATCAAAATACTGTGGTCTGTGATTTGTCAGGGGTAAAAGGAGAGTTGCAATTAGTAGGGGATGAATTGATTGTAAAAGGCCATGTGACCTGGAAGGAGGTTAAGGAGTTTTGCAATTCAAAAGGCTATCAGATTTTAACATCTCCAACTGAAGAATTAGCAGGTGTACTTGCAGGTATAGCAACAAGTTGTACAGGTGAGAGATCATTTGGATTTGGAAATTTAAGATCGCAGGTGAAGTCGTTAAAGTATCTTGATTTTAATGGTGAAATGAAAGAGCTATTTAGTGATAAACGTTTTTTTGACTCTCGATTGTCAATGTTGAACGAATATCAAAAAGCATTTAAGCATTATGAAAATTATAAAAATGCACCTTACCCTCGTTTTTTAAAAGAAACTGATTTAATGACTGGAACAGAAGGCCAGTTAGGAATAATTGTCGAAGCAACGTTGAATGTGAGAAAAAATTTTAACGAGACCTATTTATTTTTTAAATTGCCCAAATGGACTGAGGATTTTGAACCTCATTTAGAAATTTATGAAAAAGTTCAAAAGTTTAGAGATAGAGTTTTCGCTTGTGAGTTTTTAGATTATCAATCTCTAGAATATATACCATTAAATGAAAATCCTGCACCAGGAATGGATTTAATTTTTTTAGAAATTGATCAAAATGATTTTGAAGCAATCTATGAAGATTTAGTAAGTACCCTAACAAAAGTTCATGATGATCAAATTTTTGAAATGACAGGTTCTAAATGTAGAGCTCTTAGAGTTTTAGTGCCGCGATCTATTTTTGAAATGAATTCACGTATGGGGGTTACAAAAAAAGGTACAGATGTCCAGGTGGATTCGAATCACTTTCGAGAGCTACTGTTGACGTATAAAGAGATGGTTAATCTAGGAGTAAAAAGTAATTTATTTGGACATTTTGGTGATGCTCATTTGCATTTTAATTATATGCCGACAAAAAATGAAGAAGAGATATGTTTAAAGAAATTTGATGAGTTATATGCAAAGGTTTTAAATTGGAAAGGCTCTCCATTTGCAGAACACGGAATAGGTGTTTTAAAGAAAAAATTTATTGCTCCTTTTCATAAAGAAGTACAGCTAACGACATTTAAAGAATTAAAAAAAATACATGATCCGTATAATCAATTTTTTCCTCAAGGTTTTATGACATGTTAGATATGGAAAACAAAAAAAGAGGAAGGATTTTTAAATCTCATCAAAGAGTATTTCAATGTTTATTGGACACTGGCGAAATGATTGAAGCAACAGCGCTTGGAAATTTATTAAAAAATGAAGAAAGTGTGGTTGTTGGCGATTATGTTTATTTAGATGAAAATAATACGATCGTAGAAGTGTTTGAAAGAAAAAATGAAATTTTTAGAAGATTGATTCGTGAAAAGAAAAAGAAAGTTACTGCCGCCAATTGTGATGTCATGGTAATTTTAAGTTCTGTTTCTAAGCCTGAATATAAACGTGGAATCGTAGATAGATTTTTAGTTAGAGCGCATCAGTGGGGCATTAAGCCACTTGTTGTTTTTAATAAAATGGATGAATTTGTAGACGGCTCAATTGATTTAAATTTTGAGGAAGATCGTTTGCGTGAAATTGGTGTTGAGTGTTTTGAAATAAGCGCAAAAAATCCAAATTTAAATCCATTATTTTTAGCACTAGGTTTTCTCGACTTAAAGGAAGAATTAAAAAATAAAACTAGTATTTTTTTAGGACAGTCGGGAGTGGGTAAAAGTAAAACAATTACGGCACTCACAGAAATTCCCATAGAGCTTCTTTCACGGGATGTTGGCAAAATTGGAAAAGGTACCCACACCACAACTTGGAGTGAAATAATTCATCATAATGAGTTCTCAATAATCGATTCTCCAGGAATTCGTTCATTTGGAGTTGATGATCTTCTAGAAACTGAGCTTTTAAGTCTTTTTCCAGACGTTGAAGAAGCAAGTACAAAGTGTAAGTTTCATGATTGTAGTCATGCAGAAAACTCGAAGGGTTGTTTTTTTAATTCACTAAATTTAAACGATCGTGAAACAAAAATAATTTATTCTAGGCTTGAGTCTTATCTCAAGATGCTAGAGGAAATTCGTCAGGTACCTGATTATTTAAAAAAATCCTAAAAGTTCTGAATGCATTTGACCGATACACCTTCTAGGTAGCTTAAGTCTAGGAGAAGCCATGTCAGAGTCAAACGAAACAAAGGTAATAGATTTTGTAAAAAAGAGAACTGAAAATGTTGAGCAGAAGCGCCGCGCTTTTGAGCGTATGGTTTTTCAAAATTTTCTTGGTGCGTATTCAGTATTAGATGACAACGGTTCAATTTATCCGATTACTCTAGTGGATATTTCGCAAGATGGCTGCTCGTTTCAAGTTCCATGGCGACCAGGTAAAGATTCAAAGCTTTTGCGCGATACAGAATTTGTAATGCGGATGTATTTTACAAAGGGATCATATATTCCAGTAGTTGTCTCAGTTCGTCATGGTAAAGAGATTGTAATGGAGGATGGTGCTACTTATATGCAATATGGTTGTGAATTTGATAAGGCCAATTCTACCTTTGAAGCAATGCAATCATTTATCGATTTTATGGATAAATTTGCTAAGCACTCTGCTATTGATAAGGGTGACACTAAAGTCTATTTTAAATAAATAATTCATGATAGAGTCTGGCTCCTAAAAACAGATTTGGGAGTCAGAATTACATGAAACTCGCTGTCCTCGGCCAAGGTCCATTAGCAGTGCATTTAGCGCTTCATTTTCATCATTTAGGTGCCGAAGTAACTGTCTATAAAAAAGATTCGTTTGGTGGGAATCTTTATTTACTCCTAAATAAATATCCAGATTTTAAATTTATGCAGACCTGGGAAGAATTAACGACAGAATTAGGTCGCAATATATCAAGGTGCAAAATTTCCGATTTAAAATTGAAGCCGACGATAAAAGAATATTGGAATGAGTATTTTCAACCGCTAGTTGAGACGTCAGAACTCTTTAAAATATCTAAAACGGCTGAAGTTAAAAGAGTTCATAAAAGATTTTTATCAAAAAAAGAAACCATTGAAGGTCGAACAAGATTGCATGATCTTTTCCGTGTCGTTTATACACTTGATCCTAAAAATTCCATTTTGAAACAAGTTGAAGAATATCCAGAGGCGTTTGATCAATTAGGCAGTGACGTTTTAAATTCTTTAAGTGAGTCAGTGGAAGGATTTCATGATTTTGACTTAGTTATTGATTGTCGTGGTAAGTATGTTCGGGCAAATCCAATGGGGGCGTCAAATACTTTTGCGCTCAACGAAGAACGTCTTAATCATCCTTCCACTATATTTTACGGTAAAGATTTTTTAACCAAAGCACCTGATATAAATTTTGCCAAACATATAGTCCTTGTCGGTTCAGGTGAAACGATCGCTCTTTCGCTTTTGCAGCTCAAAAATTGGTTTGTAGATAATTTAAGTGTAAGACTATATTTATTTTGTGACGAAGTTCGACCTTTTGAAAGTATATCGAATCCTTGGATGCAAGAAAAACTAAAAACATTCTTTGAAGAGACTAATAAAGGTTTTGAAGAAGCAAAGAAAAATTTTGAAAAATCAATTCGACATTGGCGAGAATTAGAAGATTACGAAAAAGTAAAAATCCAAAAACCAGTTGAGCCGGTAAATCGTTTTATGCTTTACGCAGGTTTTTCAGTAACGGCAATAGATAAGTTACTCGATCGAGAGGGCGTGTTTATCACCGCCGAAAGAGCAAGCTTTCGTGCGGGAGATAGAAACACCTTTGAGGAAAATGCAGAAGAAGAAATTACAACAGTTCCTGCCGATATTATTATTGTAGGTAAAGGTTACAGATCTAATACCCAAGATGTTGTCAATGAAGGGTTGATGGACAGTGAGCCAGGTTACTACGATTTAAGAAACAATAATTTATCTCATGGATTAAATAATATTGAATCAATTGAGAAAGATATCCTTTCTTTTTTTGAACGACAAAAATAATTGGACCCATGTTATGAGTAATTGTATTAATAGATTTTTAATTTTTATCGTGTCCTTTTTGTTAGGCTGCCAGACAAACTCTTCGCTTGGTTACAAAACAAGGAATACTGATGAGTTTTATCAATCAACTGGGGGAATTGACTTTGTTCTAGCAGAAGTACCTAGATGGGCCAATGTTGTTACAGATGCTGGCTGTTTTAGAAATTCAAATCTAAGAGTTCTAGATTTGCAAAAAATTAAAAATGAATTTAACACGACCTATCGTGAATCACTTGCAATTCAATATTTTTATAATCAAACTTTAGATAAAATTAGAAGTCGTTTAGGTGTAATTGGCACTAATCTAACTTTAAAAGATTATGACTTATCATTTTTTAATGCACTTGAAGTATCAAAGGCTTCAGTTGATCCTTTGAGGTTGCCAGATTTTAATAAAATACATTTGATTATTTATGAAGAATGGTCAAAAAATGGTGAGAGCGATCAAATGCTAATGGAGTTTTTAAGAAGCTCTATCCATAATGCAGGCGTTCCGGTTATTGTATCGTTTTGCACTCCACAGAATATATTAGAATCAAAGTTTCAAGAATTTGGTGCTTATTCAGTTGGAGCGGAGTGGGTTGCACCTTACGGCGAAGATTTTCAACCAAAAACAAGTTGGGGGTTGGTTTTAAATGCATTTATAAAACCTCACCAAAGTGTGGTCGTATATAGGTCGAAAAATAGTATAAAAATGGATTATTCCAGATTACTTTTAGGAAAGTATCTAATTAAATAAGGAGAAAAATCATGTTTGGATTTGGAGCGGTAAAAAAATCAGAGCACCAAGAAAACGTTGAAAAATTATCAGCGCACTTTAAGACAAACTTAGGAGAGTTTGAAATTGAATTATTTCATAAGGATTGTCCTGAAACGGTTTGGAATTTTGTTAACCTGGCAGAAGGAAGACAAGAGACAAAAAGACAAGGACCATATTTTGATGGATTAATTTTTCATCGAATAATAGATGGTTTTATGATTCAAGGCGGTTGTCCTGATGGTACCGGAATGGGAACACCCGGGTATCGATTTGCAGATGAATTTAAGCCAAATTTAAAACACGATGTCCCTGGTGTTTTATCTATGGCCAATGCGGGGCCAGGTACTAACGGCTCACAATTTTTTATTACTTTAGTTCCAACTCCCCATTTAAATAATCGTCACACTGTTTTTGGTAAAGTAACCACTGGTCTTGATGTCGTTATGAATATTGGAAAAGTTGAAACAGGTAGAATGGATCGCCCGATAAAAGATGTCGTAATTGAAAAAATAACAATCAAAAGATCATAAACATCAATCAATAATGTCCTACTAAAAAATGCAGAATACTTTAGTAGGACATTATAAAAATTTTCTCTCTAGTTAATACTCTTAATTTTGCTAAAATTTCATCATTCATCTAATAATAGTTGAAAGAGGAGCTTCTGTGAAAAATGTAATTTTAACATTGCTAGTTTTATTTTCAGTTAATTCATTTGCCCAAACAAAATGGAAAATCACTTCTCTTGAGTGGCCACCATTCACTGGTAAATCTCTTCCTGGTGGAGGCGCTGGAACTGTAATTCTTCGAGAGGCATTAAAGGCTGAAGGTATTGAATTAGAAATTGAATTCGTTCCATGGTCGCGGGCAATTCAACAGGCAAAGGATCCATCTTTTGTAGGCTACTACCCCGCATGGCCAGAAGACGTAATCGAAGGTTTTTCAAAATCAGAGACGATTTTCAAATCACCAGTAGGATTTGCAGAGCCTACCAACAAACCCTTGGTATGGGAAAAGTTAGAAGATCTTAAAGGTAAAAATATTGGTACTGTTCAAGATTACGGTAATACTCCAGAGTTTAATAATCTTGTGAAGAATGGAACAATTTTAACTGAAGTTG
>CAYWBR010000118.1:0-6352 GCA_964456675.1 uncultured Bacteriovorax sp.
CCAGTAACTTTAGCACGGCAACTTAGACGAATTTTTTTAGAAGGATCATACTCGTGCATAATTGAATTAATGGTATCTTGCTCGATAAAACTGGCCGGTAAAAGATTGTCTTCGCCAGAAAGAATTTCAATGCGGCAGCTGCCACAAGACCCAGAAAGGCATCCGTGGGGTAATTTAATGCCTTTTTCTTCAAAACATTGAAAAAGATTTTGCCCGACATCACATTCAAGTTCCTGAATTAATTGATCTTTTAAGAATTTCACTAACACGGTGGGCATATTGAAACTATCCTCTTTTCATTAAGATGGAGCCAATTTTTATACTAATTATACACGGCGTTTCTAAAACTCCAACTTTAAAACAGTGAGGAATTTCATGTTAACTTTTGAAAAACTTTATTCCATGGGACACGAAGAAGTGGTTTTCTTTTCTGACCCTTCATGCAACTTGAAAGCAGTAGTTGCGATTCACAACACAATCTTAGGCCCTGCTTTAGGCGGAACGAGAATGTGGCCATATAAAACTACAGAAGAAGCGGTAGAGGATGTTCTACGTTTGTCACGTGGTATGACCTATAAAGCAGCCATCTCAGGATTAAACCTTGGTGGTGGTAAAGCAGTTATTATTGGAGATCCGACAAAAGATAAATCAGAAGCATTGTTTAGAGCTTTTGGTAGATATGTAAATTCTCTTAATGGACGCTATATTACAGCAGAAGATGTGAATACTAACGTTGAAGATATGGAATACATCTTTACTGAAACAAATTCAGTAACGGGTGTTGCAGAAATTCATGGTGGATCTGGTAATCCATCTCCTTGGACTGCACGTGGTGTATTTCGTGGTATGGAAGCATCTACTCAAAAAGTATTTGGCGATAAATCTCTTCGCGGAAAAGTTGTTGCTCTTCAAGGCGCAGGGTCAGTTGGTGTTCACTTAGGTCGTTTAATCAATGAAGCTGGTGGTAAAATTTATTTTACTGATATTAATGAAGCAAACATTCAAAGATTTAAAGAAGCTGTTCCAACTGCTGAATTCGTTGGAGCGGATGACATTTATGATGTTAAAGCAGATATCTATGCTCCATGTGCACTTGGTGCAACTGTAAACGATAAAACGATCGAAAGATTAAAAGTAAAAATCGTTTGTGGTGCTGCAAACAACCAATTAGCTGAAAACCGTCACGGAGATATATTAAAAGAAAGAGGTATTCTGTACGCTCCAGATTACTTAGTAAATGCTGGTGGTTTAATGAACGTTTCAATCGAATTCGAAGGCTGGTCTGCGGATAAAGCTGTTCGTATGGTTGATAAGATTTATGATTCGACACTCAAAATATTTAAATTTTCAGATGAGAATAATCTGCCAGTTTATAAAGCAACTGATATGATGGCAGAGCAAAGAATTGAATCAATGAAAAAAATTAAAGGAAAATACCTAGGTGATATCACACAAAGATTCCCTGGAAGAAAATCTAGACATTAATTAATACAAGGGCTCCCACTGTGGAGCCCTTTCTTTTTTTGGAGATGAATATGAGAAAATTAGCTTTTGTTTCAATGTTTTTTCTCTCTTTAGCGTGTAGTGCAGTTACTGTAGATCAATTCTGTAATCAGTTCTTTTTTCAAGACAAAAAAATTGAATGCTTTAAAAAAGCATCGGGAAAAGATTTTCAAGGACAAGCATTAGATCTTTGCCAAAAATTTTTTAATGATGACGATAAAATTGAATGTCTGACAAAAGTTGCAAACAAAAACTATACCAATGGAGAGTTGCAAGCATGTACTGGTGTTTTTAGTGATAATGATAAAATGCAGTGCTTGGTAGACCTTGGAAGAATTGTGACACCTAATCCTCCAGTTGACCAAAGACGACTAGATGCCATAAGAAAAAATGCGATAGTTGCCAAAGATGCCGTTAATTTTGGCGATCAACAGGGCGCACTCAATGCTCTAAATAATATAATTAATCTTTCAACTCGTTAGTCATAAGGGGTGAGTATTGGTCGATTAATTAAGTCTGCCAATACTCAATTACCGTCATTTAAATATCTAAGCTTAAGTTTTAGTGCATTTTAAACGGGTTTATTTTGCCTCTGCTTTCTCCTCATTGTTTCTCATTGTTAAACTAATTGAGTGATAAGTGCCTTCGTTGGAGTAAGTCATGAAGTCTGTAAATTTAATGATTTTTGTATTCTTGTTGATGTTTTCTTTGAAAAGTATGGCCATTGATTCAATGAATGCAGATGGGCCAAAAAGAGTGTTTCAAATATCATATCTTAAGGAAGTTGATATTTTTAAAAACTCACTTGTCCAAAGCTTAGAAAAATTACGACTAGAGTTGTTAGCAAAAAAATATCCTCAAGCATATTTTATCAAGAGCATTCAGGGACAAGTCGGTGAAATGCATTTTCGATCGATAAATGATTTTGATAATTTGGAGGAGCAGTTATTTAGTTTGCTTCAAAGTGTAAATAGCCAATCTAATGCAAATAAAAACCTAGCTTTTGTTCGATATGACGGTGACTATCTTCAGCTAACAAAATTGTCGCTTTTAAAGAAGAAATTTGTAAATGAAAACGAGATTGTACCATCCTTTATTTATAGTGCTCCAGATGCAGATTCACAGCCACTATGGAAAAAGATCCAGGGAACAATAAATGAAATATCGGCTCGTGATGAAAGTATAATTTTCTTTACTGTTTTTACAGGTTATTTGTTTTTAGTGTTTAGAAGAAAAATGGGAATAGTAAAGCTAAATTCATTTAAAGTAAGTGCAAAAAAAGAAATTGAAAAGAAGAATTTTAAAACAAAAAAAATACAAAAAGAAAATCTTTCTGCAAACATTCAGGTCGATTTAAAAACACTAGAGGGAGTGTCGATTTGTAAGGTTGGTTCTTTTGATCAAGTTCTGTATGCCAATTCTTATTTTATTAATTCTTTTGGCAAACAAAAAAATTGGAAAACATTTTTCAACTCTACATTTGTAAAAGATGAAAGAATTTTAGGTGCAAATAATTTATATAAACTTCAAGGTGAAATTGATTCGCGATTTTTAATACAAACAATAAGTGAAGATAGGAACGGCGCAAAGGTTTTTTTTCTTTGGGATATATCATGGAGCACGGACACAAATATACAAAAAATTGAATCCGTTCAAGTTGAAGATCATACTATTCACGATATGATCGAATCTATATTAGCACGACTGCAAAATTTTTCAGCGCTCATAAGTATTAATGGAGCAGATGGAATAGCACTTCCAAAAGAAAGTTTTAATTATTTATCTATACAAAACGTAATTGAAAACTATCTTAGAATCGTGTTTCAAGTCGCGCATTATAAAAAAAATATAAATGAAATTGTGCTAAATGTAGATGAAACCGATAAGCGTTATATGATGAGTGCATTTATACCCGGTATCCAATTGCAGCCCTCTGACTTAAGTCAGAAAATTACCTATGCTATTGGGAAAAATGAAGCAAAAACCATGAATTCAATTTTTAAAGCAATGAAAACGGATCATAGGAATTTAGCAGTAAATTTTAAAATAAAAAATGTCTTCAATGCTAAATTGTCGGGTCTTTACTTAGATTTAAGTTTTAATAAAGAAATTGTAATGTTACCCAAGAAAAAAGTTGATTCTCAATCACTAACCGTCTAAAAAGCTCAAGTTTTAGAGAGCTTTATTGCCTAGCCTTCATCGGCAGCTTAAAAAAAACTATAATAGTACTATGAAATGCAAAAAGGTAATATTCTTTTCCATTTTTTTAGCAGCGATTACTCAAGTTCAGGCAATTGAATTTGAAGATGCTATTTTTCCAGAGCTTGCCACTAGCGCTCGGGCGCTCGCCATGGGAAACGCTTATGTGGCAAAAGCCGATGATTCTTCAGCGGTTTTTTATAACCCCGCAGGGCTTGGGACTGTTCGATATCCTCATTTACATTTGTCCAATTTTCATTTGGAATTAAATAAAGGGTGGATTGATTCGTCTGGCGGAGGGAAGGCTAGTGATGTACCAACTAATCTCACCAAGGGTTTTTCACTCGATGGTCAAAGAGAGCTATTAAAAAATAGTCCAGGACTCATAAGTCATTCCAGGCTTCATGCTATTCCAAATTTTACTGCTCGCTATTTTAGTATGGGATATTTATTTTCAAAACGAATTAGAAGTACAGTTACAGACTCAAGCTCCGCTACCGGTTTTGAGTATGCAGATCGTTTAGACCATGGTCCATATGCCGCATTAAATCTTTCGCTATTTGGTGGTGTGTTTAAAGCAGGTGTTTCTGGTATTATGCTGTCAAGATCTGAAGCGTTTGGAGAAGCAGATCCGCAAGTCACTTTAGATGTACCAGATTCTCAATATAAAAAAGGTACAGGTTTCATTGTAACAGGTGGGGCAAAACTAACTTTACCAATTACATTTCTTCCTACGTTTGCAGTTACAATGCATAATATGACAGATAAAGGCTTTACAATGGGTGTTCGTGATGGTGGAGAGCCAGATAAAATTAAACCTGCAGTAGACGTGGCGTTCTCTATCACTCCACAAATAGGACAATCTACACGAGTGCATTTGGAAGTAAATTACAAAGATTTAAATAAAGAATTTCCTGATATTTCATCAACACGAAAACTTCTTTTGGGGATGGAGTTGGATTTTGCTCGAACATTTTTTATGCGTTTTGGTTATGGCGATGGATTTGGTTCAGCAGGTCTTGGAATTAAACATCGAAAATTAGAATTTGATTTAACGACTTATGCAGTGGACACCACATCTTCTAGCTTTCGTGGCAAAGAAGATCGACGATTTGCCATGAGTTTTTCATCAGGTTTCTAGCCATTAAATCATGTCGGCCCTAAGAATTTGCCTATATTTTGAGACATTGATTATAGAGAACATACTCGTAAATATAGATACTTGGCGATATCATTAGGATTTGTCCGTTGGGTGTTTTAAACTTTTAAAATGGAAAATGTAAAAAGGTTAATGAGTGCTATTGGACTTGGTTTACACCCTCTACGCTTAAAATATTTAGTCGAATATTTTATGTCTATCTTTTTTTCTTTTGAAAGTTTTTTAATATCTAAAAATATATTTGGTGCATTTTTAGCACTTGCAATAATGGCATTTGCACCGAGTTTAATATTAGTAATTTTAATCTATGCAGTGTATGCGACGAATTCTCAATTGATAAGTGAAGAAAAAATAAAATGTCGTGAAGAAATCCAAAAAGCTGTATTGTGTATTCAAATGAATCATCTGCATACTTTAGAAGATTTGTTAAAAACAAATCCCGTCTTATTAAAAATGGACTATAAAAAAAGGAGTTTAATTTATTGGTGCAGGTACTATAGAAATACTAAAGCATTAACTTTAGTGGCACATTTACAGAAAAATCCCTAAACAGTTCCAAATATTTTGTTTTTTTAGACAAAATCGCCCTATTTATTGTAGTGTATTTATAATTTTTACTGAAACTTTAATGCGAAAAATATAGGGTGTTGCCATGTTGCACAAATCAAGAAAATCTACAAATAAAATCCCAACGAAAAAGGCTCCAATAGAAACTAAATCAGCAAAGCCTGCAGTTGCTGCGAAGTCATTAACAAATGGTAAAGCAGAAATTCAAAAAAAATTAGAAATTGCTAAAAAATATGGTCTTGGAAAATCAGAGATGATTGCCATGCTTAAAAACGTTTATACTTCCAGAAAAACTGACGATGCTGAAATTACTATGAAGAAGCAGTCTAAAGCATTCTTTCAAATTTCTGGTGCAGGACATGAAGGAATAAACACAGCAGCGGCCATGGCCATGAAGTCAGCATATGATTATTTTCTTTGCTACTACCGCGATCGTGCCTTAAATCTGGGCCTTGGAGTAACTCCTTATGAAATGCTTTGTCAGGCAAATGGGAACACTGGGGATATGGCTTCTCATGGAAGACAGATGCCAGCACACTGGGGACATGTAAAATATAATATCGTAAACAAGTCATCTTGTACGGGAACTCAATTTCTTCAAGCTTGTGGATTAGCAGAAGCAGGAAGATGGTTTCAAGCATTAAGAGATGAGCACAAAGTAGATGTCTCTGGTTTTAAGTTTAACGACGATGAAATTATCTATGTCTCTACAGGTGACGGAACTATCGCTCAAGGTGAATTCTGGGAAGGATTAACAACTGCTTGTGTGAATAAACTTCCAGTACTATTTATGGTTGAAGATAATGGTTTTGCTATTTCAACACCATCAACTGTTCAAGTTCCAGGTGGATCAATTTCTTATACACTTGCTAATTTTCCAGAACTTAAAATTTATACATGTAACGGATCTTGTCCTATTGAATC
>CAYWBR010000119.1:0-6348 GCA_964456675.1 uncultured Bacteriovorax sp.
AATTGATGAATTCAGGTGTCTTTAAGATTTGAAGTTGCTTCATGGTAGTATTGTACGGCAATCCGCACATGGAGGTCAAGTTGTAACTGATATCTGTTTAGTATTCAAATTGATTCTTTAAGTCGTTGATATCTTTTAATTTTTGATTAATATCACTAATATGTATTTTATTATCCATTGCTGTTGCTTGAGAAATTGAATTCTCAATTTGATATCGTTGATAGTAATTGTTACAGCTTTTTTGATAAGAGTTAAAACATAGTTCAAATTCATTGCTTATGTTTTTTGTTTTGTATTTTTCAGAAAGGTAGGCATCTGTTACTTTGTCTGTGTTTTTATTCGAGGAACCATATTTTAGTACAGATAAAGCTTTCTTAAAAAATTTGTCAGTTTTGTCTACCGAATCTGGTATTTGATAAAAAATACTTTTTATCAATTCAAAGCTTAAAGTTTTAACATTGTAAATATCTTCACTAATTAATTGATACACCTCGAACATACTATCATTCTCATTTGAATTTGAGCACTCATGCAATATCGATGCATATTGAATAATCGATTTATCTAGTTTGTTTAATAAGTTTAAACCAAAAACTATGGAAAAAATTTTTTGTCTCTCGTTTGGGGGCAGTAAGCAGTAGCCTGAATTTTTGTAGCATTTAGGATGTGAATCGAATGCGACATTTTCAATTTTACTACAGGGTAGTTTATTTTTCTTTTTTAATTCTTCTTGGAGACAGCCTCTTGTTTTATTAACAAAACTTTTAATATTGTCAGAGGCGGTCGAAAGTGTTTGAAATTTTCTGCAATAAAAATAACCATAGTTTGTAAAATAGTCACTGCTTGATTTTTCATTGAAAAGACATGTTTTTTCAATTTCTTGTTCCAGGTAAAAGCTACACTTGTCATCAGCAAAAAGTATTGAAGTGTAAGTAAATAATAAAATAAGTATTATGTTTTTGTTAATAAGCATCTTTGAATCCTTTATTTTTATATAAAATTATCTCTTAAAGAATTGATTCGTACAATTTAAGGCGAAGAATATTTACTTTAGATTCTTAATTAAATCACTCTGGTTTTATTCGTTGAATAAGATTACCTGATTCCATAATGGTCATCTTTTCGCAGTATAAGATAGCTAATTCTTCTTGTGTTTTTGACTCTAGGTCTTGATTGGATAATAAGGGATTCAAGAACTCGATTAACTTATTTTTAGGTGTTTTATGGTAGCAGTTAAATAGAAAATCAAAAAACTCTGAGGGAGTTTTTGCTTCTTTGTTAGAAACTTCTTTATGAACGCCAAAAAATGTATCTGGTGACCTTTTGAAAGCACTCATTTCAATATCTGTTAAAGGGAAGTTATAAATAATTCTATTATTATTTTTAAGCTTTAGAGTGCAAACAGCTATTTTTTTATTTTCTAGTATAAATCCATCTTCAATTATTGCTTCTTTTTCGCCCAATGGAGTAGCTACTAGAATATGATTACCAATTATAAGTCTTGAGGGTGAATCTTTGGGAAAATTGTATGCAAATTCAGGCAATTCTCCATCTATAGTCGATGGAATATCATTATGGGTGATTAAAGAGTCTATCAAATCATATAGTGGAGCATCTCTTTTTTTGGCTTCAACGTATTTATTACCACCCAAGTGTTCAAAGTACGCAGGAAAGTCTTGAATTTTATATCCATCAAAGAAAAAGGCGAATGATTGAGGAATAGTCTCAAGGTTAAATTGAGCAGGATGGTTAGTAAAAAAGACATAAGCTTTAGGTGAAGGATTTCCGTTAATAGTTAATGTACTTTGGCATTCATACATTCTCTTTAATATTTTTTCAGACGTATTATCATCTATTGTTAGAAGATTCAGCTCAATTAAGACAATCCTTTCTAGCTCAGTGTCTTTTGTGAGAGTTTTTTTGAGACTGTTTGTGAAATTTTCAATATTTGAATTAGGTTGCTTTGTTTTCGCTTCAACTAGATATTTTTTCCCATTTGGGTGAATAGCAAAGAACTCTCCATGAGTTGTTGTGCAGTCTGTTTCATTTTCAAATACAATCTTAAATCCCGCTTTAATAAAAGCAGACGCAACATAAGTTTCATACAATACACCTTGAAATGAAGGGCCATGCGTACTTTTAAGTCTCTTAAGTAAGATATTTTGAATTGTAGTATCGTTTTGAATTAAAAATAAGTTCCAAGATAGATCAAGATAAGCTCGAATCGCACCTGTCATAGGGATATTATTTATTGATCCATTACCTTTCTGGTTTGCACTCATTTGTTCATTTGCTTTTTTATACCAAAAGACAAAAAAGTGGGGGATTTGATTCTTTAGAAAGTTGCTGTTTAAACCAATTTTGTCCAAAAAGTGAGATAGGATAATTGAATAAAACATCATGAAATGTTTGAGCCTTTGGAAAATTGTAAACTCTGTTACCTAGAGCTAATGCAATACCACCTTGAAATTTTGTCGCAATGATACCTTTGCCTTTACCTTGTTGCTTTTCTTTCTGAATTCTCCTTCCTTCTTGTTGTTCAAATAAAATTTGGATTTCTTCTTTGGTAATTGAACTATGCGTATCGCGAATACTACTGTTCATGCCATGACATTTTTTATATTTTTTTCCACTTTTGCAGGGGCACTTGTCATTTCTACCAATCTTTCTCATGTGTAAATAATAGCATTTTTCAATAAATGCGCATAAGGAAATTGATGTAAATCAAGATTGATAATGGAAATTTAGCAGCTCAATTTCTAAAATTTTCTAGTTTTCCGATTTTCTCATTGGATAAAATTAAATCTGATGAAGTAACGTGAAGAAGAAGACTAGCAATTCAATTACAAACTACTAAAATTTCTCGATTGATTTATTGCCCCTGACCATTTCGGGTAACTCTGGAATGTGACTAACCTCTTTAAATTGTTAGATTTTCTTTAACGTTAATCTAAAAAAAGTAAAGAGTAAATGAGCATAATATTAGACAGTGATTCAATGTGGGTATAATATTACCAATATGAAGGCTGTGTTAAAATATTCAAATAAACTGACCATTAAGAATCGCTACGTGATGCAGCTCACGATTCATGAAGTAAATGATAAAAAGAATTATCCTGACGGAATTAAGTATGGCCTAATTTGTATTGATACTAAAACTGATAAAAAAGTTCTTCTTGATAATCATCATCCTAAAGGTCCACATTTTTATATCGATGAAATTGAATTGCCGTATGAGTTTATTGATGAAGATACTTTAATTGAAGACTTTAAACGAATGGTCTTTGATCATCTGGAGATTAAAATATGAAATCTTTAATTGTCTCTCTTAAAACTTCGACCGATGCACTTGATGATTTCAAGCATGCTCTGAAGAGTGCACGAAAAGGAAAGTTAAAATCGGAGCATTATGAAGTCTCTTTTGATAATAAAAAAGATTTTGAAAGATTCGTGAAAAATATTTTTTTATTGTCGATGATTATTAATTATAAACCTCGTTCGGTTTATGAACTTGCAAAACTTGCCAATATTGATGCCTCAAATCTTAACAAAATCATGCTCTTTTTTGAAGAGTTTGGAGTTTTAAAACTCAAAGAGATGAAGGTCGGTGGACGAAATGTGAGAAAGCCGATTGTTGAATACGATAAGATTGAGTTCAATTTGGCAGCATAAAACTGAATCTGAAAATGGAATGCGAAAAAAGAATAAGGTAATAGAGGATTTGTTCACAAATGACCTTCAATGCAAAAATGTTAAGGGATGTATGTCCAAAATTTTCGAGCATAAAATGCCATTATTTTTACATTGATAATGGTATTAAATCCTATTTTGTAAAAAAAATAATATCAAAAGAAAAATTATGGGATGACTATTTTTGCAATGAAATTAAGTTTTATAAATTATATCAAAACTTTAAATTTCATAAGTTTAATTTGCCGAACTTTGTGTATGGTAATGAGGTTGAAGGCATTATTGCGCTAGAATTTATCGAAGGATCAGCCTTGTCTAATAATAGATTTGTTAGCGATGAAGTTTTAACATTTTCTCAAATAGATAAAATCTGGTCAATTATGGAAGAGATCTCCAGAGCAGAGTTTTATGGAACCGAGGTTGAATCAAAATCAGAGATCGCAAAAAAAATGATAAATTCATTAGAGAGAATTTATCTAATCAATTTAGGCTTAATCGAATTAAAGGAAAATCTTGTCAATTTTATTTTACATGAAGAATTTGAGTTAGGGTTTTCTCATGGCGATTTTTTATTGAGAAATATTATCGAAGCAAAAGATACGATGTATGTTTTTGATTGGGAGTTTTTTGGACAGAGAGTAGTTGGATATGATCTTGCAATGTTGTGGGTTCAGCTTGTGAAGAAGCCAAAACTTCAAAGTTATGTATATGAAAAAATTCAAAATAGACCAGATTGGAAAATGGTAGACATATTAATCATTGTTTTACTTGAAAAAGAAATTCGAATTCATCGTAAAGATGAACTTAAGGCTGATGTTCAAATGTTAAGTGAGTGCCTTCGTGAGTTTCAAAATTCAATTATTTTTAAATGGAAAAAAAATGAGATTTAGAAATTCAGCAAAAGCTGTAATCATAAATGACAATAAGATCCTTGCGATCGAAAAAGTAGATGAGAATGGCCCTTGGTATCTTCTACCAGGTGGAGGTCAAGAGTTTGGAGAAACTCTAATAGAAACTTTAAAAAGAGAATGCAAAGAAGAGATTGGAGCAGAAGTCGAAGTTGGTAAAATGATTTTGTGCCGCGAATATATCGGAAAAAATCATGAGTTTGCGGAAACTGATTCTGATTTTCACCAAGTTGAGTTTTATTTTTATTGCAAATTAATTTCGGGAATTAATGAATCTGCAGCAACTCGACCCGACGTCGGGCAAACTGGTATTTGCTGGCTTTCACTTGAAGTCGACACGGTCAGACTCTTTCCTAAGTTTTTACTAAGTGCGCTTAAGGATACGCATGAGTTCACTTATTACGGTGATAGGAACTGATTTAAATTTTGGTTTTATGAAATCAAATGAAATAAAAGTAAATAGAGTGAAAAGGTAAATGTGGCACTCGAAAATTAATCAATCCAACTTATTAATAGTAAATAATTGTCTCTGAAATTCCATCTGTTCGGGTAACTCTGGGATATAAAACCCCTTGTTATTTCAAGTTTATATGGCAATAAATACATATTTAAAGCCATACAAAAGTATGGTACAATGTTTAAATGAAAGTTGGAACTATTATTGAGAACGAAAAATGGAAAATTAAGGTTTTTGCACCCCCCAAAGAACATGGTCCAGCACATGTTCATGTTATTGCAAAAGGTGAGAAGGCAGAAGTTAAGATTTCATTGATAAATTTGGAAATAATAGGGAAGACTAAATTTAGTAAACAGACAGTTAAAGGTATCATTAAGTATGTGCATCAAAACTATGACATATTAATTGATGCATGGGAGAAGTTACATGAAAACAAGAAAAAAACCTAGCCTAAAAAAAGCCTTGAGTAAGGTAGATAAGGCACCAAAAGAATTGTATGGAAATGTCAAAGTGGATTTGTCTACATTACCTTGTTTAAAGAAATCCGAAAGAGAAAAAATTACAGCTAATTTTGATGCTGACTTATTAGAGATCATCAGAAAATTAGCTAAAAAACATCATGTTTCATACACAACACTAATGAACGATGTTCTGAGAAAAGTTTTTGTTGAAGATAAAAAAGCAAGTTAAATGATAAAGTTAAACATATTGGCCCTAAAAGCAACCTGTGAAATTGAATCTTATGAATTTTCGGATTTACGACAACGATATAGATGCCATAAGACATGCCTATACTTCAGGTGTATTTACGCAAGAATATGGTGAAAAAGTAACAGAGATTTTAGGTGAAATGAATGAATTAGTTCCTTTTGGAGGTAATTCAAGTTCCAACAGTCCTAATTCTAAGAATATTATGGTGAGTTGATTATTGATCCAGAAAATGATCCTCGAATTAATGAGGTTTCATCGAGTAAGATCAATATAAAAAATAAAGTATTCGTAGTTAAAGAGTCAAAGAAAGGAAAAAATCTATTATATTTTGATTTTGAAAATCATTAATCCTATCAAGAAGTGAATTTATATCGGAAATCAAAATGGGAAATTATCCTTTCTATGAAATCAGAATAGTAAAAGGAGATGAAACTCCAGTGTCTAAAAAAGATAAGAATGTTCCCAATAATCTAGGTTAATAGCTAATTTCAAAAATACTTATTTCGGGTCTGCAAAGAAAACGAAACGGAACAATTGAAGTTCCAATTCCGCGGTTCACATACATTGTTGCTCGATTTTTTT
>CAYWBR010000120.1:0-4568 GCA_964456675.1 uncultured Bacteriovorax sp.
CGCAAAAGAAATTGGATTAGAAAATGGAATTGGCTTTGGCTATGATTCTGTTGGCGCCATTCCGGATTCCGGAAATGTTGGACCAGGTTTTACTTTTTCTTCTGCGCCAACTGCAAGTAGAAATTTGTTTGGGGTACAGGTTACAAGGTTTAATCGTTTATTAAATCTAGATTTTCAATTGCGCTTAATGGAGTCAGAATCAAAAGCCAAAATTGTTTCTTCTCCAAAAGTCATAGCAATGAATAAAACAGAAGCTAAGCTATCAAGTGATGAAATGACATGGTATGCGGACTCTTCGACGACTGAAGCAGGGGACACTAATGTTACTTGGAAATCGCAAGAAGCAAAATTAAATATTAGCGTTACGCCAATTGTTACAAATGAAGGATCAATTGACTTAACTGTAGCTTTATCAAAAGATTCATTAGGCAACAAAGTCGATCAAACTTCTCCACAAGATGTAACGAAAAGAGAAATAAAAACAAAAGTATTGGTTGATAACGGATCAACTATTGTTCTGGGGGGGGTGTATACATATTCACAATTTGAATCTCACTCTGGTATTCCTTTTTTAAAAGATATTCCATTTCTGGGATGGCTATTTAGAACAAAATATAATCCTCGAGTTGAAAAAAGAGAGTTGTTGGTATTTTTAACTCCAAGAATTATTAATCAAGAAGAAGCTGGACTTGTAGACAAGGGTAAATAAGAAATGAAGGATAAGAAAGGATTTCTATCCCCACTGTTTCTAAAATACCAGTCGGAGTATGAAAAAAATCCTAACAGTAGAGTATTTGCTCCATTAGCTGATCTATATAGAAAAGTTGGAATGACCGATCGAGCAATGGAAATTCTTGCAAATGGAATTAGAAACCATCCAACGTATGTGCTTGGCCATGTTGGCATGGCCAATTGTTACTTTGATATTCAACAGTTTTCTTTGGCATACACTACCTTAAAGCCATTTATTGAAGTCGATCGTGATAATATAAAGCTTCAGCGCCTTTATGCTGAAACTTGTCTAAGGTTAGATAAAAAAGAAGAAGCCTTGAATACATTTAAGTATCTTCTGTTTATGGTTCCTAAAGACAAAGAAATTGCAGAGTATGTTAAAAAACTTGAAGATGATCTACATAATCTCTATAAGCCAATTCATAATCCGATCAAGTTAGCAGACTCAAATATTTTAAATAATCAAAGAAATACCCAATCGATTACCTCGAATCCGACAAGTGTAATTTTTGACCCCGATTCATGGACGCAACTTTCAATGAATAATAATCATTCTATTTTAGAGAGTGAGGATCCTTTGTCCTGGGAGATGCAAAAAAACAACTCAGTCTATAGCCAAGAAATTCATAAAATTGAAGCTGAACCAGAAAAAAGAGAATTCAAAATAGTTTTGGACTTAGAAAAACCAATTCAGGTCGAAGAAAAAGTGCAAGTAGTTAAAAGTGTTAACGCTGCACCTATAATTACTCACACCTTAGTTGATTTATACATTGGGCAAGGATATCTAGAAAAAGCATTAGAGTTACTGGAAAAAATACTACTTCTAAATCCAGATGATTTAAAAACCAAAGAAAAATTAAACGAAATAAAAATGCTTTTAATTACGACTTCCACAAGTGATGGAAGTAAGTTAAAAGATGTAAAAAGTGATAGTGATAGCTCTTCGGAGAACAGAATTATTGAAGTAAGCGGTTTTGAGCAATTATTATCACCTGCTGAAAACGCCAATATGACTTTAAGTGATAGCAAAAGTACAAAAAAGTATGATCTTTCTTTGGTGGAATCAGAAGACGAAGGTCGAAAAGTTTTAATGGATGAAATAAGTCTAGTTAATGTAGATAAATTTTTAGACCAAGAAGATCAGGAAAATTTAAAACTTAAAACAGCACTGGAAATTTCTAAGAAAAAAGAAAAATTACTACTAGCTTTTTTAACAGAAGTTAGAAAAAAATCTGAAAAATTAAAATCAATATGAAAAAAAAATTTTTAATATTAAATGGTCCAAATTTGAATATGCTTGGTTTAAGAGAACCTGAAATTTATGGATCACAATCACTCAACGAAATTCAAGCATACACAGATGAAAAAATAAGAAGTGAAGGTTTAAGCATACAAACTGAGTGGTATCAATCTAATATCGAAGGGGAGTTGATAATCAGAATTCAGAAGTCGCTAAACGAAAAAATTGATGCATTGATTGTAAATCCCGGTGGCTATTCTCATACTTCTGTTGCTTTGCTAGATAGTTTAAAGTTGGTTAAATGCCCAATAATTGAAGTTCATTTATCAAATACCCATCGAAGGGAAGATTTTCGTACTGTAAAGTTGACTGCTAAGGCCTCTACTATCATAATGGAAGGCCTCGGGAAGAATGCCTATTATTTAGCAATAAAATCTCAATTACTTTGAAAAAGGAATTAGCATGTTTGATACAACAGAATTAAAAAAAGGTTTAAAAATTGAACTAGAAAGTAAGCCATACGTTATCTTAAAGTCGGATTTTACAAATCCAGGTAAAGGATCCGCCTTTGTTACTGCGAGAATAAAAAATTTAGAAACTGGCCAAGTAATAGAGAGAACTTTTAAATCAGGTGTATCTACGGGCTGTTCAGCTCCAGATCTCGATGAAAAAGAAATGGAATACACATATTCTGATCAGGAAGGTTTTAACTTTTTAGATTCATCTACATTTGAAACAATACATTTAACATTGGATCAAGTTGGTGAAGATAAATATTATTTACAAGAAGGCAAAAAAATAACAGTTCTTTACTATAAAGGTCGTCCAATTTCGATTGAATATCCAAATTTTATTGAACTTAAAGTAGTTGAAACTGATCCAGGTTTGAAAGGGGACTCTGCCCAAGGGGCCATGAAAAAAGCGGTTATGGAAACAGGACTTCAAGTACGAGTTCCTCTTTTTATCAAAGAAGGTGAATTAATTAGAATCGACACCAGAACTGGTGAATATATGGAAAGAGTTACGAAATAATCTATCTATAGGGGCTGGTTTATCCTTGCCCCTTTTTACATAATCTTGCTCGAAAAATTTGCCCCCACTCTGCTTCGCTTGCACTCACTGATACAATTTAACTAACCAGAATTATTAATTTTTTAGGGCTTTTAGGTATATGGTTAGAGATCCAAGATATAGTAATTATTCTTCATTGGACGAAAAAGAAAAGATACTACTAATTAATGAAAATTTTAATTTGTTGCTACAACAATTTAATTTGAATTTAAACGCTCTTTATGAATTTTGGACTGACTGTAAAAATTTTGGATTCATTGATAGGGCAGACAATATTCTAAACGTTCTTATAAAGCACTCTGTTCAAGAAAAACGAATCTGGCTGTTGAAGAAAATTATAAAAAACACTGGTAGGCGAAACCAGGTGCAGAGAAAAATTGCAGAGGAAGCAATACTAAATTTGACAAAAATTTCTAAGAATAACAGTCTAAAATATGAGAACACTTCTTCTCCCATAATTGTCGAAAGAGATTTAGCAACTAAAGAAGTTTTCATCTCCTGGGTTTATTCGTTAGATAAAACTAAATATTCGATAGAGATGTATCGCTTGGTCTATTTGGGGATCTTGTGCCATGGAATCGAGCAAGACCTTGCTGGAAAGATCGTGTCGCTATTAACATTAGATTCTAACCAAGATGTAAAACGTAAACTCATAAAAGAATTCAATTTAACAAAAGAAATTCGCTTACAAGATTCGTCAAAAAAAGTAGAAGAAAATGATTCGGTCGTGATTTACAATTCAAACGAAAAACAAGAAGACAGTAGTACAAAAATCAATATTAATTTAATAGATGAAGAAATACTGAAACGATACCTGAATGACATCTTGTTTTCACTTTTTTGCATCAAAGATTATGTGAGTATTTACAAGATTAGTGATGTTATTAGTTTTTCTTTTAAAAAAAACATCGATCAATATTTGTCATATAGTTTTTATAAGGTGAGTTCACTAATTGAGGAAAGAAAGTGTCGGCAGGCAATTGCTCTTATAAAAACAGAGATATTAACACTGCCATTAAAAAAAAACGAGGTGATGCCGTTTCTGTATTTACTTGGAGACTCTTATCTACGTAGTGAGAAATATGAAAAAGCTCTAGATATCTTTTTAACGCTTCAGCACGATGAAATATTTCACGGTAAGGCAAAAGCAAGAATAAATGAAATTAAAAAAAATTAATATAATACTTGTTTTGTTTTTGCTGTTGATTTCCGCAATGGTGGTCGGGGTATGGATATTCATTAATTCAAATTCATTCTCTCAAGATTTATCGAGCAAAGTTTCAAAAATTCTAAAAGATAGAGCACAGGTAGATTTAAGTTTTAAGAAGGTAAACTTTGTAGCATTTCCTCCACGTACGATTTTTAAAGATGTAAAAATTTCAAAACTGATACCACAAAAACTATCTACGACAGCACGCGCGAATGAAGTAGTGGTGGAATTTAGCTTGGCAAACTTGTTTTCTAACAAAATCGAAATAAGTAATGTTTCGATTAAGGGGGGGAATATAGAGTTGCAAGTTCTTGA
>CAYWBR010000120.1:4591-6324 GCA_964456675.1 uncultured Bacteriovorax sp.
TCTCTTTTTTAATAATTCACCGGTTCTAGTAAATCGGCTAGAGGTTAATGATCTTGATTTGAACATCGATAAAAGTTTTATATCGGTTAATACTTTTATGGGAAGTTTTAATAAAAAAAACCTAAGAGCGAGGACATCCATTTCACAGATGAGGCTATGTGCAAATAAGCTATGCACTTACCATGAAGAAATTAGAGATATTGCACTAAATGGTAACTGGACAAAAGATAGTTTAAATTTAATACAAGTCCAAGCGGAGCATTCAGCCGCACATATAAACGGGAATTTAATATTTAATAATAAAAGTGATCTTTTGGCCGTTGCAGGAAATATCAAATTAAAAGCAAATTTAAATCCAGTATTTAAGTATTTGCAAAAGCTATTACCTGAACTTGGAGATTTCGATGGTAGTGCTAAGATTGATGTAACTTTGGATGGTAATATATTGCGTTCATTTAAAAAGATCAGTATAGATGCCCAAAAAATTGAAAATGCATGGATTGATTTTGACTCACTTTCAGCAGTAGTAGTAGAAGAAAATAATATTCTTATTGTGAGAAGTTTTCGTGGGGAGAAAAACTCTCAAAAATACATACTAGACAAGCCTGCAGAATTTTTTAATTTGAATAAAGTTTGGTTTAAGGAAGGAATCTATCAACTCAGCGTAGAAAATGCAAATTCACAAAATTTTTTACAGGCCATTCCTAGTTTAAAGCCATTAAAAATTACTGCTTCGGGAAAAGTACAAGTAGAATACATAAATAAAAAAGTCTCTTTTTTATTGAATGAAGTGTTGTTAAAAGAAATTAGTTTGGCGTTCGACAGTTCAAAGTCAAAAATTATAAATGCTAAAAATTATCTTGCAAAAAAATTTACAGTATCTATTGATTCAAGCTTTAAAGTATCATTGGCCGGAAAAATTAGTGATGGTAAATATTTAGCAGAAATTGATGGTGCGATTGATAGTAATGGAATCGATGTGAAGCTGATGCCAAATTCTTTCTTTAACTGGAGTCGATTTGGAGGTATTGCAGGGGTTGAGATATTAGGCTCAGGTAAAACCGCCGGGAGAATTTTTGGACCACTGGATGACGTTGTCTTTTCCTTTGATGTTGATTGGAGAAACTTTGAAGTTGTGAACATAAAATTCGGTGACGTCAAGGGAGCTTTTGACTTTTCACTTAAAGACCTAAGCTTAGGTATCTCTAAGCTCGAAGGAGTTTCGCTGCTAAATAAATATAATGGCCACGGAATGCTCTATTTCGGTGAAAAACCAGGCATGGATATAGATTTAAAAATTGAAAAAGCTAGCTATTTAAATTTGGTGAAAATGATACCTTTGATTTTTAAGGGATTGCCGATGCCAAATTATCTTGATTTTAATTTTAGCGGCGATATTAAGCTCCAAGGAGCATTCCAAACAAAGGACATGCTCGTTCGTGGAAGTGTTAAGGGCGTAGATGGAAATATAAAAGGCGAAAGATTTGATTCACTAGAAATGAATTTTTCATTGAAAAATAATGTTTTAGAATTTAGCGATATTATTATAAAAAAATTTAAAGCAAGTCTTAATGCCTGGGCATCAGTCAGTTTAGAAAATGGATTTATGGAGTTTCGAGGCAAAAGTAGTGGGTTGTATTTAAATGATATTGATATATACAGAAATTTGAGATTAGGTTATCTAGGTAAATTAGATCTCTATTTCGAATGTAATTGCACGTCTGATACTTTAT
>CAYWBR010000121.1:0-6223 GCA_964456675.1 uncultured Bacteriovorax sp.
AAAGCAATTTGATCCGTTCGGATCTTTTTTATTAACCATAAGGTGGGTGATTTTTAGGCCACACTTGTGGGTGACTTTTTGATCACTAAAACCAACAATGCAATGTTGAATTGAAGTAATATTTTTGTTAAAAATGGTAGAAGAGGCAACAAATGAAATTAAAAATCAATCCTAAATTCCAACAGTGCCCAACTACCGACGGTGATGAAATTTATCAAAATGGTTTTTTCCATTTTAACATCACAAAGATGCTTGAATACATAATGCAAAATCAATCAAATTTTCCAATAGAAGAAGTTCTAGTTAAGGATATTCACAATTCTTTTAAAGATAACTTTGATGAAGCAACGATTGCCAAGGCAAACCTTGAGAATCCCATTATATTGGCAGAAATTGCCCCAAATTACTTTAATGTCATTGATGGAAATCATCGACTAGAAAGAGCATATCGAAGTGATATAACAAAAATTCGAGCCTATAGAATCACTCCTAAAGATCATACAAAATTTTTAATTTCACTTGAATCCTATCAGGCATATGTACGCTATTGGAATAGCAAGCTAGATTGATAAATTTGAACTCTTGTCACTGTTCATCGCAATCAATTTTAATGTTCACCATGAACAATTACTTCAAAAGTGAAAAATCAACCTTAATTGGGGCCAAAACGACTATTTTGGGACTTGCCAACCAAGTTGCGGCCCGACATGTAAGAAGTTCTAAAATTTATTTATAAGGATAAATAGATGAACTTGGAACAAACTCCACTTTCGACGTGGGAAGATTTTGTTAAGAAATCTGTAACCGACATGAAGGCAAAGTATCCTACTTTGAACCTGACTTCGATTGCAGCAAAGATTAACGTTAATCGAAGCACACTAAGCCGGATTGTAAACGAGGGTGCAAAGCCTCAGTTAGACAATTACATTAAAATCATCAGTGGTTCAGGCAATGGGCAACTAATGAATGAAGCCTTGTTTGCCTATGACGATGCTCTTACATCAAGCCCAATGAATCATATTCAAGTGGCCATTACAGAAAAGAATAAAAATCTTACGACTCCTGAATTTGAAGAGGCCCTTGATGATCGAGACAATTTTATAGCTTATCTTTTGGCCTCTAGATCTTCTGGAACAACTGAAGCGGAAGTTACTCATGTAATTGGAGCAAAGGGCCTTGGTGCACTTAAAATTCTCGTTTCAAAGGGAATTCTAAAAGAAGAAGGCGAAGTCTTTAAGCCAGTTAATGAAAACGAAATCCTTGTTCGTTCTTTTGAGAGTATCAAATGACACCTAAAAACATATGCAGAGCATTACAAAGTCGAGCACGTAGGAAAGAAAAGAAACTATGTTCATTCACTAACTGATGGACTTAATGTTGATGGTGTTGAAAAAGTTCAAGCACTGCATCGTAAATTTCACGCAGACTTAATAGAAGTTATGAGAAATGAAAATAATTTAGGGCCGATACCTATGTTCTCTGTGGCGTTTTGTGATACGTTTACGGGAATTGATTTTAAACACAACACGACAGAGGTGCTTCAATGAGAACACTTTTACTTTTGACTCTTTTATATTCCAATACCTTGCTTGCTAACTCATTTGAGGTTGAAGCAATTCACTTAAAAAATGGTGACGTTGTTTCTGTTCAAGATGAATCTTATTCTTCGTTAGATGAAGTTCGTGCAATCGAAATCGTTGACGAGACAAACGCTCACTCTCTTATTTCACCTCGCATTTTTAAAATGCTTGTAAAAGGTGGAGGAGATGCAGGTGGTGGTGCTCCAATGAATTTTGGTGGAGATGGTTCTGGTGGTTCTCCAATGATGAGAATGAACACTAAAGCTGCTGTTCGTATCGGTGGTGATGGGTCTGGTGGGGGCTGATATCTAGCCTTTAAAATCTAATAAATCAAGATAGTTGCCGGCTTTTAAAGTCATGGTATCTTAGGCTTAGGTGAAACTTTGGCCGGAGGAAATTTATGAGTAATAATGAAAATAAAACAGCAGGACAATTAATGAGAGAGCGATTTTATGAAAAGAAAAAAAATCGTAAATTTTCTCCTGAGATAAAAGAAATTTTAGAAAAACATAAAGAAGAAGTTTTAAAGAAAAAAGAAGAGAGCAATAAGAAAGTTGCAAGGCCACATCGTCCTGAAGCTGGGGTTTAATGTTACTTAAGATCGAAGAACTAGAAGAAAGAATTTCTAAAATACCCGAGTTAAAAAAAGGTTGTGTAATTGATACTAATATTGCCTTTGCTTTCTCTTTTCCATTAGACACTTTTAATGAATGGGCTGAAGAAGTTATCGAAGTCCTACATCGTTTAAATATTCCAATCTATACAAATCAAAATGTGAGATCAGAGTTTATTGATCTTAATAGAAGAGTTCTTATTCCAGAAGGACTTGTCGATTTTTATGATGATTACTCAGAATTATTTATTGGTGAAATCGAAGCCAGTTTAAAATCACTTAAGACAAGAAAAAATAAAGCTAACAATGAGAATAGAACTTTTAAATTTAGCGATTCAGATATTAATCAATATTCGCGAATGTTCAAAACGCTGAAACATTCATCCGGCCAGGATATGTGGCAATATTTTTGTCAGTATTATCTTTATCCATATATCCAAAACATTTGGTCTGAAGCTGTAACGGATATGAAGATCAACTTTCTAGGAACTAGAGAAATCGAAAGCAAAGAATTTTTCGATAAACATCCATCTTGGGAAAACATGGTGAAGATTGTAGGGCTTTCTGGAATTGGTTCTTCAGATGCAATGATCATTAATCTTTTTCAAGAATCAAAAATTCCACTAATGGTTACCGCCGATGTCGGTGTAAAAAATACGCTCTTAGATTTTATGCCTGATGAAAAATTCGTGCTTGCTCCAAGTCCGACTAATTAAGTTCAACACCTTGTTTTAATCAAAAACTAGATCATATTTCAGTTTCTCTAAAGGTTAAGAGGTTACTTTGAACAGACCTTGAATTAATTTAGTGTAAAGTTTTAAAGAGGTAGCATCATAGGAAGTCTCATCTTTCTTTCGAAGAGATGATTGAGACCGTGACTCTTCATCACCTCGGCAACGGAACTTTTCCCTATGAAGGCCAAAGACTCCTTCTCGCTCGAAGAGGGACTTGGTCTTGATGATTAGTTCTTCAAAGGAAAATGCAGGTCCTGTTAGACAAGGCGAGAGATTAAGAGCAAAATTGCTTATTAAGCATGGGCAATCCTTGGTTAAAGACTTTGACATAGTAATCAAGATTTTAACTGTTTAGACCATGCTTTTTAAAAATCACTGTCAATACCATTTACGGCCACCCTATGTAATTTGTACATACCCTCTATGAGGCCATCCAGATCTGTTGAATAATGGAGTTATTACTATTAACCGTCTCGGTATGCAGGGTGGTAGAGCCCACCCCTCTCGGGACATTAACCAAATTTCGGAGTCAACATGAAAAATTTAGTAAAAATTGCATTACTTGGTATGTCAGTTTCAGCTTTTGCTGGAGTACCCACACCTGAACATTATTCATGTTCATCTTCCCAGAGTGATGGTGAGCAAGTTAGCTTTGTGTTCATTCCATCTCATGGTGAATCTATTCATGTTGCAGATGCGATTGATTCAAGAGAGTGGCGTACGATTAAGCGACAAAACCTCTTTTCAGGCACTGACGAGGAAGGCGGGGCCGTTCATGACTTTAAACTAGATGGCAATCTCCATGCGTATATCCCATCGAACATGATTAACAACAAAAGGATGCCAAAGGGTAAGGTTAAGCTAGCTAGAGATAATGGTGCCCAACCTAATACAAATTCATACAGGGCAACTTTGGTTGGTGAAGCACTTTGCAAGTATATGCCAATTGACTTCAATAAATAATGATTGGTTCTAAGTAGCATTCATTTGAGAAAGAAATAGAAACGGCCTGAGAATTATAAACTTACACGCCGTTTCTATTTCTGGCCATTAGTTAAAGTTCGAAAGTATTCCCCGCGCTTGCTTTCTTAATCAGCAAAAGTGCTGCCCTGGCGGTCTTAAAGATTTGCAGCAAGAATAGCGTCAGTTAATTTTTTGTAATAGGGAAGAATTTTTATGGGCACAATTGGCTTAGTTAAGAAATGCGTTTACATGTAGACTAAAAAGATTGCCTATCAATAGTCACAGGCATCCTCAGTTAAAATTAGAGTTCTTGAAGCTTTAAACATTAACAAAGGATTTCCTGTGACTGGATTCTTTTTTTGAGAAAATATGAAAAAAGATACTTTTCCAGATATAAAAATTGTTAAAATGTTACATGCACATAATAGTTATAAATGTTTAATGTCCAATTTCTATTTAAAAAAAATCTATTCTAAAAAACTTTATTCTAAAGAATTTCTCAAATAAATACTTATCATTTTTTATTAATCTTAAATATCCAATTTTAATATTTACACAGGAATAATGTATGTTTTTTGAGAAAGAAAGTGATTTTAAGTTCAATGAACTGTTTTTTTCTAGAACAAATAAAAAAGGAATTGTCCTGTCTGGAAACTCTGTTTTTCAGCGAGTAAGTAAATATAATTGGGATGAATTTTTAAATAAGCCTCACAATGTTATCCGACACCCTGGAATGCCTAGAGGGGTTTTTTATCTTTTTTGGGATTACATTTTATCAGATAAGTTAACTGGTGCTTATGTTGTTAATAAATCAAAAGATGATTCTTATTATTGGGTGTATGCTTTAGTTTCTCCAATAGAAAATGGTTTTTTATCTATTCGCTTAAAGCCAAGTAGTCCTATTTTCGATCTTGTGAAAATAAAGTATGCAGAGCTTTTAAAAATTGAGAAAGAAAAAAATTGTCTCCGAAAGATTCTCACGAATTGTTGTTAACAAGTATAAAGGAAATGAACTTTCAAGATTATCATCATTTTATGACAGAATCTTTGACTAATGAGATTGAATGTCGACAAAAGATGTTAAATCTAGAACCGATTAAAGCAATTGTTAATTTAAGAAAAATTCTATCTCTCGGAGAGGAGCTTCAAAAAAAATGTGAAGAAATTTCGACTGAATATAAAAAGATAGCTTATGTACCTCTTAATTTAGAAGTGCAAGCTGCACGAATTGGTTCACATGCTGCCACCATTTCAGTAGTATCATCGCAGTACGGTACTATTTCACAACAAATTCAGATAGAGACTGAAAAGTTTTTAAATTCGGGAAACCTTGGAAATTCAATTAAGAAAAATGTAAGAAATTGCCAACTTGATGTTTGTAATTTGATTCTCACAAAAGATCTTCTTGATTTTTTCAAAAGTGAAACGAAGGAAACCCCAATTGATAAAAACCTAGAAATGAGATTGCTGGAAGAATTAAGCATTAAAGGAATTGAACAAGTTCAGGATAGTCTTAATAAAGTAGAAAAAGTTTTTGATCAGTTTTCAAGCATCTTCAATGAAATTGCAAAACTTACGACTGCTCTAGATATTGTCGGAATAACAGGAAAGATTGAAGCCGTAAAAATAGATGAGCCTGAAGAGTTATTAGGACTTCTAAATGATTTAATGATTTTCAAAACAAGTTTAAAGCAATCCCTAAAGGAAATAGACAATATTGGAAAAGATTTAATTCTTCATACAAAAGAAATGAAAAATGAACTTGGAACATATTTAAATAAATAAAAGGATGTAAAAAATGTTAATTCTTCTCGTAAATGTTGACAAAGAAGAGCAAGCTGAATTTAAAAAGAATACAACTATTTTTGATAACGTTAGGTTTGTAGAATCTACTGAGGAGGGAGCAATTTCAATTTTACAGGGATTTAAAGCAGACGTAGTTATAATAGGAAGAGATGTTGATACAATTTAGAGCCTAGTACATCTGACGCTTGTGACGATAATGACAGAATTCCTAATTGATAAGTAATCTGTAATTTAAATTGAGCTTAATTGAGTCTAGTTCCGTCCATTCCGTCCAAAGCCATTAAATGGCATTAAAATGTATTATTTTTTGTGAAAAAGACATAAGCGCAAAATCTCAATTTTCATTCTTAAGATGCTAATTTCGTTAGATGTTTAATAAGTTAAAAAATTGCCTCGGGGAGTTCAGGCATACGTTTTTATTTTATTAAAATTGTTAATGAAAAATAGGTCGGAAATTTTCATTCCGACTTTTTCCGACTTCAAATTCCGACTAAATTATCAGATTTCAATTATTTGTTCCAGTCTTA
>CAYWBR010000122.1:0-6114 GCA_964456675.1 uncultured Bacteriovorax sp.
GGGACAGAAATCAAAATATTAGAAGAGCTTCATTATCCAAATAGTTTGGGGTTATTATATTCTGCTTTTACATACTACTGCGGCTTCAAGGTCAATAGTGGAGAGTATAAGCTAATGGGGTTAGCACCATTCGGTAAGCCTATTTATTCAAGCAGAATAAAAGATAATTTAATCGACATAAAGGAGGATGGATCATTTAAACTAAACATGAAATTTTTTGAATTTTCCACTGGATTAAAAATGACTAATGAAAAATTTAATCAATTATTTGGATTTTTACCACGAGAGCCTGAAAGCGAAATTTCTCAATTCTATATGGATATGGCTTCCTCAATACAAAATGTACTAGAAGAAATAATTGTTAAATTGGCAAAGACACTTCAAAAGATAACGGGTGTAAAAAATCTGGTAATGGCAGGAGGTGTAGCCTTGAATTGTGTGGCCAATTCAGTGTTAAGAGATCAAAAAATTTTTGAGTCTATTTGGATTCAGCCTGCATCAGGAGATGCTGGAGGGGCAATTGGAGCGGCGTTAGCATATTATTACCAGATTGAAAAAAATCGAGAAGTAAAAGAAATGGATTCTATGGAAGGTGCTTTTTTGGGACCGGATTATACACGTGAAGAAATTTTATTATCATTAAATTCTTCAGGTGTAATCTATAATGAAATTAATGACACCGAAAAATTGATAAAAATTGTAGCACAACAACTTGCGAATGGTAAAATTGTAGGATGGTTTCATGGCAGAATGGAGTTTGGTCCACGTGCATTAGGTAATCGAAGTATATTAGGAGATCCGAGAAATCCAAATATGCAATATTTTATGAATAAAAAAATAAAATATAGAGAATCATTCCGCCCTTTTGCCCCAGCTGTTACATTTGAACATGCCAAAGAATATTTTGAATTAAATGATCAATCACCTTATATGTTATTTACTGCAAATGTATTAAATCATCATAGAAAGGTCGTTGAAAATGAAACTAAAATTATGGGCGTGAATTTAATAAATCAGTGTAGATCAATTATACCAGCAGTAACACATCTCGATTATAGTGCAAGGGTGCAAACGGTGTGTTCAGTGAGAAACAAGAGATTTTATGATTTATTAATTGAGTTCAAAAAAATAACCAACATGCCTGTTATTATAAATACCTCATTTAATGTGCGAGGAGAGCCCCTAGTGTGTACTCCTCTTGATGGAATAAACTGTTTTAACAGTACTGCAATTGATATTCTCGTAATTGATAACTTTATTGCTTACAAAATTGATCAAGATGAGAATTTGTTTAAATCTGCTAATTATCATTTAGATTAGGATGCTTTTGGAATTTGTGAAATGTCATCATCGTCGTCATCATTTTTTTGATAGTCAGTTTGGTAAGGTTTAAACTGAATTGTTTTATTAAAAAATTTTGATTGATGTTGGTCTTCTGCCTCTGATTTTAGTTTTTTAGACATAAGAATCCAAAATGCTAACGGAAGAGCTAGTAAGAAAAATATTGGCCCAATATAATAACCTGAAGATTGACTAGCATCGTATTTAGAATTGGCCGGATATCTCGATTTTTTAGGTTGGCTTGCCGTTTGATTTGTTGTTACAGGTTTTTTTTGATCAAAATTAAATCCCTTTTTATCAGAATCTTTCCATTCTTGTTCCATATCAATTTCTTGAAATTCATTAATTGAAGGCGCCCTGTTTGCATAAGTATTTTTAGATAAGCCTACTGAAGCAATAAAAGTAAAAAATAATAAAGCGCTGATTAATTTTTTCATAAAAACCTCATTTCCTAGAGGCTTTATCGGAATAATACTTAAGAAAATTAAATGAGATTTTAAATTATTAGACAGTTAACTTTTTTCCAGACTGTCTTGCTCGGAATAAAGCTCTAAAAGCTTGTTTTCTAAAAAATCTTTAGCATCTGCTAGGATTTTATATTCACCGTTTTTAGGATCATTGAGTTTGGTGTAGTCAAAATTCTGCATTTTTTCTTCAATGACCGATAGTTTTTCTTCAGTTTTATAGATTTCATCGTTGATGATTTTAAGCTTCTCTTTGTCTTTATTAGAGAATTTTTTTGTTGGTACTTTTTTTAAATCCTCTGAATTATCATCGAGTTCTTTTTCAATAAGGTCTTTTTCTAAATTTAGAGCATCTATGTATGGTGCAACTTGCTCATAGCCACCAGCAAAGGACTCGATTTTTTGGTTATCTAAAAGCCAAACTTTATTAGTAACATTTTGTAAAAATGCACGATCGTGGGAAATTAAAATGAGTGAACCTTCAAAGTCAGCGAGTTTATCTTCTAAAATTTGTATCGTTTCTAGATCAAGATCATTAGTTGGTTCATCAAAAATAAGTAAATCACCAGGGAGAGTCAGATTATAAGCTAGTTGCAGGCGACTTTTTTCTCCACCAGAAAATGTTTTAAGAGGTCTGTGGAGTTCATCGCGATGAAAAAGAAAGCTTTCAAAATAGCTTACGACGTGAAGACTCGATCCATTGGGAAACAAAATATAATCAGAACCCTTCGTTAGTAGCTGATAGGGCGTTAAATCAGGAAGTAGCATTTCTCTTTTTTGAGAAAGATATTGTACTTTTAAATCATCTTGGCTTTTAACTGATCCCTTAGAGGCTTTAAGCTCGCGATTAATTAATTTAACAAGTGTTGATTTACCAACCCCATTTTTTCCAATAAGACCTATTTTATCACCTTTTTGAATTATCAAATTGAGATTTTGAAAGAGTGTGATATTCGCACTGTAACCAAAGCTTACGTCTATGAATTCTGCCAGTATTTTGGTTTGTCGCCTAGATTCACTGAGCATTAGATCTAATGATTTTTTTGCTTCCGCCTTAATCGTTGTAACTTTGCTTTTTAGATCTAAATAATTCTCTACTCGTTTTTTACTGCGAGTTCCGCGAGCTTTTATTCCTTGGCGCATCCATGCAGTTTCTCTAGATAGATGATTTTTTAAACGTTCGAGCAGCTTAACTCGACTTGCTTCACTAAGACGTAAATGGTCTAGGTAGTCAGTATAAGAGCCTTGAAAAGATTCGATTTTACCCCTTCTAATTTGAAATATTTTTTTAGTCAGCTTAGAGAGTAATGTTCTATCATGAGATATTAATATGAACGCTTTGTCACAAGATTCTAATTCGTCTTCTAAAAGTGAAATTGTTTCTATATCTAAATGGTTAGTAGGTTCATCCCAGAGTATTAGGTTTTCATTTGCCGATAGGCCTAGGGCAAGCAAGATTTTTTTTTGCTCGCCACCTGAGAGTGCGGAAATTTCTATTTGACCGGTAGTTAATGAGAAAAGCTTTAAATAGGACTCAAATTTTTGTAAAAGATCCCAGCCACCAAGATGGTGAAAACGATGTTCGGCCTCATCAAGTTGATTTGGATAGTCCATTGGGTGGGAAATTATTTGAAAATCTCTTTTAAATTCAGGTCGGAAAAAGAAAAATACGTCTTTAATAGAGTGCAGTTTTTTAGCTTCGTCAGGCAAATCTTGGGGAACCGTAAATAGTGAAAAAGCGACAGCGCCTGCTTCGTCTCCTTTGGCCTTTGAAAATTCAAAGGGAGGAACGCTGTGGTCTGCACTTATGTCACCCGCAAGAATTTTAAAAAGTGAAGACTTACCTTGACCGTTAAGACCTAATAAACCAATTCGATCTTTTGATTCGATGGATATTTCGGCGCTATTAAAGAGCTCTTTATTGCCAAAAGTAAGAGTTAAATTTTTTAAAGTACATAGAAGTGCCATTTGTGAAGTATACAGACATATAGGTGCCTCCGGCAAATAATTCCTAGTTGCCAAAGTAAATCTATCGACTGTGTTACGATTAAATTACGAAGATTACTTCCACCCCCTTTGGAGGCAAAATGGAAGGATTGAAAAGCGGGCATAGAAAAATAGAAACACCACCAAAAAGCTTTCCGCAAGTTGCTTTAAGATCTTACTTAAAATTAAAAGAATACCCAGTTTTCTTTCGTTTCACGCAAGCAATTCTTACAACTCTTGGAAAAATGGTTCGCCCGATAGAGCGTGCTAAGTTTGTGCATGAAATGATCGATCATGAAATGGTTGAATTGTTTAAGAATGAATCGGTGATGAAGCTTACGGCGTGTAAAAAAGGGTGCTCTGCTTGTTGCCACACACAGGTAAGTGTGACAAGTGATGAGGCAGATCTCTTGGCAGCAAGAGTAATGGATGGGGCAGCTCTAAATTGGGCAAACTTGCATAAACAAAAATCTTCTGGAGATCAATTTCTTGAATTTATGAAAATTCCATTCAGCGATAGACGCTGTGTTTTTTTGAAAGAAGATCAAACATGTAGTGTTTATGAAGATAGACCAAGTGTTTGTCGAACAAACGCAGTTGTAGGCACAAGTGAGCAGTGCGATACTAAAAATGGCCAAATGCAGACACAGCAAATTTTAAATACTTATAATGCCGACATGATTATCATGGGGGCATACATGAGCTCATCTGAAAACGGATCTTTACCTAATATGCTCTGGAAAAAATTGCATGAAAAATCAAGTATAGATTTGATAAATTTAGAAAAGCGAGAGCCTGGTAAAATTTTAAAAGAAGTTTTCAATACCAAGTCCTTAGGGTAAAACTTGAAGAGTGAAATGCCCAATTTGTAATCATAATATGAACTTTGCCCTAAGCTCTTTTCATCAGAAAAAAAGAGACTTTTTTCGTTGTGAGAATTGCTCATTTTTTTATGTTGATCCAATTACACAATTGACTGTAGCTGAAGAAAGTGAGCGTTATCGATTTCATGAAAATGATAACAATGATATTAGCTATAGAAATTATTTAAGTGAAATGTTATCACCCGTTAAACTTTATTTTCAAGACAGTAATTCTTCTTTGTTTCATTTAGATTTTGGCTCTGGGAAAAGTACTACCTGCGAGCATATTTTAAAAGAATGGAGCCTCACAAGCAATAAGAGCTATTCCTACGATCTTTATTTTTCTCCAGAACATAGGCCAGATGTTCATGCACCTGGCAACACGGTATTTGATTTAATTACTGCCATAGAGGTGGTTGAGCATTTTAGAGAACCGAAAAAATCTTGGATGGAAATAATAAAACTACTTAAAACAGGTGGTTTTTTATATGTTGTGACCCATATTTTAAATAAAAATATTGATGTGAAAACTTTTAGTAATTGGTGGTATAAAAATGATCCTACACATGTAAGCATCTATACCATGGAAGCTTTATCCGTGCTCGCTAGGGAGTTTGGGCTCGAATTAGTTGCCAGTGATAAAAAAAAATATTTTCTATGGAGAAAAAAATGAAGAGTGTCCGAGTTTATGGAATTAAAAACTGCGACACGGTTAAAAAAGCTCTAAAATATTTAGGGGAAAAAGATTATGGTGTAGTTTTTTTTGATTACAAAAAAGAGCTTCCTGCAAAAGAAAAAATCAATGTGTGGTTTGAAGTTTTAAAAGATTACCCTGTCAATAAAAAGGGAACTACTTATCGAAAAGTAGGAGAAGAATTTGAAGCATTAAATAGTCATGATAAAAAATTACAGTTTATTATTGATAATCCATCTATGATTATTAGACCAATAGTTGAAGATGAAAATGGTTTGGTAGTTTTGGCAATCGGTAAATTGTTTGAAAAATTATAATTAAATGAAAATTACAAAAGAAGAATATTTAAAAAATAAAGCAAAAGATCTAGAAAAATTTTCAAAAATTCCTAGAAAAGATTATTGTTTTTTATGCATGCGGCCCAAAAATATCTGTTTTTGCCATAAAATACTACAGATAGAGCCGATGGTTAGAGTTGTAATATTGATTCACCCAATGGAAGCCAAAAAAGAAAAGATGGGAACTGGTCGCCTAACTCACTTAAGCCTTAAAAACTCAAGACTTATTTCAGGAATAGATTTTACTAATGATCAAATTGTTAATGAGATTATAAATAACCCAAAGAATAGTTGTTATTTGCTTTATCCGGGTGAGGATTCGATTGATTTAAGTAGAGATAAAGAAAGTCTGGAGGCGACAACTTTAAAGCACGATTATTCTTCAGATAAAAATATTAATGTATTTGTTATCGATGGTACCTGGCCAT
>CAYWBR010000123.1:0-5971 GCA_964456675.1 uncultured Bacteriovorax sp.
GAGGTATATTTGGCATGGTTGGGTTCTTGTAACCTAGATTAACTGCGTTTATTCTTGGATTATCCAAATGAGTCCGAATCATTTGAGCATCCCGCGTACTAGCAATTTTTGTAAAACTAGGCCCAAAGGCCATACTGGTCTCATGGTGACAGCCCCAGCATTTCGCCGTAAAAACTGATGAACCAAGACTCACTGGTAAAAACTCTCTTTCTTTATTAAATACGTTATATTTACCCACCGGCAAGCTATTATCAAAGCGTGCCAATTCAGTATGCATAATAGTGTCATAAATGAGTAGCTGCCCATTTCTGTCAAAAATACTTAAATAGGCATAGCGCCCGTCTTTAGAAAACTCAGTATGAGTAAATTTTTTTCCAGGCAATGGCTTAATTTTTTTAATTTCAAAAGACTTTTTATCAACTAATACCAACTCATCATCACCTTTATCCACCCAAAGATGATTAGATTTAGGATGGGTCTTAACAAAAAATCCATTTCCCCCCACTTCAATTTTTTTAACTAATTTCCAATCATACATTTTCCAAACGGTAATAAAATTGGATTTTATATGAAAAGTAGCAAAATAAAACTGCCCTTGGTCATACCAGTAAGCGGCCGAAGACAAATGTGGCATACCATTAATATCTTCCTCAAAAACTACTTTGTTTTTTTCAAGATCATAAACCACAAATTTTTCGCCATTTTTTGAAGATCCAACTAAAAACTTATCAAGTGGATCAATAAAAAAATCTTCGATAGGCATTGGTATATTTTTGTATGTTATCGTGAGTTTCGATAAATCTAGAACTCCAAGAATATTTTGATCGCGATAAGTAAAAAGTGCTTTATTTTCGTTAATAAAAGTGTAGACCCCACTAATTTTTCCTTTCAGTGGCAGTATTTTTTTCACTTTGAAATTTTGTTGATCAAGAATGACCAAGGTTTGTGGCAAAAGACAACTGGCAACAAGATACTTATTGTCATTTGAGGTGGTAATATTGCGAAGAGATACACAAGCGCGAATAGTTCTTTCATGTCCGTTTTTTAAATCATAGGCCCCAATGAAACCAGCGCGACTTGGGATATAAAATCTTGAATAGTCCCGATTGTATTTTATACCGCCGTGAACATCTGGAAATTCAAACTTATCTAAGATTTTAAGATCTTCCATAAGCCATATTTTATTTTGCCCTCGCTCAACTACTGTAGTTAGATTCTGAGGGTCTTTTAATTCTATATTAAGGTTTTTCACTGGAAATAGAGTCTGGCTTTTTTCGATATGTGATTTGTTCCAAACTACAATTGATTCCGTTTTTATAAAAGCCGTAATGGATTTAATTTCATCTTCTGTGAGCTTTGGATTTCCTTCCATTAAAGTATTAGGAATTCCCTCTTTAATTATTTTATAGATTTTTTCATCTTTTAATTTTTCAAGAGTCAATGGCATTAAAGGCGGGCCAGAGAATCCAATGCGGTTTTCATGATGGCAAGAAGCACATTTTTCCAAATATAACTTCTTGCCAATTTCTGTATTTCCTAAAGTAATAAAACTAAGACTTAAAAGGTTCATGATAAATAATATTGTAAAAACATTTTTTCTCATAAATTTTAAGTCCTAGTCTTTTTTAATTAGTAAACATCTTCAACTGTGTTATGAACGTTAAACTTACCAGTTGGAGTGATAATTCTCTTATCATCAATTACTTTTTTAAGTTTAAGAGTTTTATCATCAACAACTACGATTGCCGAACGATTTTTCATTTCATTCCAAACAGAGAACCAAACTTCATTACCTTCTTCATTGAATTCTGGCTGAACAACTTTTTTAGAGCCTTCACCAAGATTTGCCCATTCTGCAATAGGTAGAACTTTGTAAGGTGCATCTAAATTATTGATGTCAAATACCGCAATAGATTGAGAAATTTTTGGATCTGGGTTTAAAGTAGTATCTACATAAAGGTTAGTAGATTCAGGGTGAGTCTTAATAAATAACGATCCCCCGCCTTGACCTTTAAGAGTTTTAACAACTTTCCAAGCATGTTTTTTATTTGATGGATCAGAACCAATTAATGAAATAGTTGCATCCCCTAAGTGTGAAGTTGCCCATACGCGGCCAAATTCTTTAGTCTTAAAGTTTGCCCCACGTCCTGGGTGTGGAATACTTCCAACTTCTACGAGTGCTGCCATTTTACGCTCTTTAGAGTCAACAATGGCAATCTTGTTAGACTTGTTAGCAGCAGTAAAGAAAAAGCGTCTTGTCGAGTCCCATCCACCATCATGTAAAAATGGAGCGGCTTGAAGCTCTGTAGTTGAAAGGTTATCAATATCGCTATAGTTAACTAATAAAATTTTACCAGTTTCTTTAACGTTAACGATAAACTCAGGGTGCTGGTGACTTGCTACAATTGCAGCAACACGAGGCTCTGGGTGGTATTCTTGAGTTCCTACAACATTTCCACGAGTAGAAACGATTCTTTTTGGTTCAAGAGTCTCTCCATCCATGATTACGTATTGAGGTGGCCAGTAAGCTCCAGCAATAGCGTATTTATCTTCAAAGCCTTTGTACTTAGAAGTTTCAACCGATCTTGCTTCTAGACCAATTTTAATAGTTGCTACGATATCTGGTTTCTCCATCCAAAGGTCAATTAGATCGATTTTTGCATCACGACCAATTGTATACATATAACGACCTGAGTGAGAAAGACGAGAAATGTGAACAGCATAACCAGTTTTAACGATGTTTACGATTTCTTTTGTATCACCGTCGATAATGGCAACTTCCCCTGAATCACGTAGAGTTACACCAAAAAAGTTTTTGATATTGTAGTTGTTCATCTTTTTTGTTGGACGATTAGCTACAGGAATTCTAACTTTCCAAGTTTCATTCATTTCTTTTAGACCAAATTCAGGCGGAGCGATTGGCTCGTTTTGAATGTATTTGGCCATAAGCTTGATATCGTCTTTTGAAAGTTCCGATTCCCAAGCTGGCATACCACCGCCTGAACCTTCAGCAATAAAGCTCTCTAGGTATCTAGTCCCTAGTGGTCTTGTTTTGTCTGTAGTTAACGGCTTACCAGTAGCACCTTTTCTTAAAACCCCGTGACAGCCAGCACATCTTTCAAAGTAGATTTTGTTAGCTTTTGTGGTTTCAGCATCAGAGAGCTCAGTTCCTTTTAATTCGCTTTTTTTAGGCGCATTAACAGAAATTGGGCTTGCTCCACCCATATACTTAGCTTCTGGATTTTTGCCTTTACCAGCGGCTAAGATTTCAGCAGGTGTGATTGATAATAAAGCACCTAAGATTAGACCTGCACCAATCTTAAATCCTTTGTTTTGACTCGCATCCATTAATACCTCCATGGAAAATGTGAGTTTAAATGCAACATGCATCTGATAAATATGAATCGTTACTAAAAATTTCTTCATCACTTAAGTAGCAGCCCGGATCTGACGCTCTAGGATCAGATAAAAGTTGATGGGCGCGCACTCGTGTATTTCCATTACAAAGTGAAAAATACTGGCAACTGGCACAGCGACCGTGAATTTCACTTCTACTCTCACGTAAAAACTTCACTAACGGATGGGTTGTATGGTGCCAAATCACATCAAATGATTGTTCTTTGATGGAACCCATTTTAACTCCTGGCCAAAATGTATCGGGGTGCACATCCCCTTGGGAATCAATATTTGCTACTCCAGTACCTGAAGCATTTCCTCCCCAGTGAACAAGCATTTCCTTAACATGTTCGATATTTTCTTCAGGAAATTTATCTTTTGCCCACATAAGCATAAATGCGGCATCAGCATCGTTATTTCCCGTAACAATCTCTAGATCTATTCCTTTTTTGATAAACTCAAATGAGCGATCAAATAATAGATTCATCACGTCTCTAGTCATTTTAAAATGTGCGTCTTCTTTTTTATTTCCACGTCCACCGTAATTTAGATGTGATAGATAAAATTTTGAAACACCGTTATCGATACAAACTTTAAGCATGTCATCAATTTGGTGAAAATTCGTATTAGTCAAAGTGGTTCTAAGCCCCATCTTTAGTCCATGACGAACACCGTTTCTTACACCCTCTAAAGATTCTTCAAAGGCTCCAACTTTTCCACGAATATGATCATGAACAGCGCCAATACCATCAAGACTTACACCTACATAATTAAAATCAATTTCTTTTAGGGTTTGAGCTACTTCGTCTGTTAAAAGAATTCCATTAGAAGACAGTGCCAAATAGAACCCTTGTTTTTTTACTTCGCGAGCGATGTCAAAAACATGAGGATGCAAAAGTGGCTCTCCCCCTGATAAAATAACCGCAGGAGATTTTGCTCTTTTAATAGCACTGACATTTTCTAAACATTGCGATAACGTAAGTTCACCGGGGAAATCTTTATCAAATGAATTGGCATAACAATGCCGACAAGACAAATTACAGCGACGAAGTAAATTCCAAATAACTACTGGCCCTTGAGCTTTTCTTTTTGAAAAAGCCTTTGGTTCTATTAAGTGTTCCATGTAATGAGTTAGTCTAAACATATTAAATACCCTTTAGTTGTATACCAGTTTTTTTTAAAATTTTTGTACTCACGATTTTATCCATATTAATAAATAAACCGGCGGCAACTTCTTTCATTTTTAAGATCTGCTCTTCCATGCCATGAGCGTTTTTAGCATGAACCATCGCAAATAAATTATAATTCCAGTGTGGCGGAATTTTTGGTCGTTCATAGCAATGACTAGCAAAACCTAATTTTTTAAACAGGCCACCGACATTATCAAGCTCCCCTTCTTTAATTTCCCAAACAGTCATAGCATTGAAGGTATAGCCTAATTTATAATGATTTGTTGCCACTGCAATTTTTCTTACAAAATTTACTTCATGCATTTTCTCTAATCGCTTACAAATTTCTTCTTCTGAAATATTTAACTTCAAGGCCAAACTTTGATACGGTCGCTCTGTTATATCAAGACCGACCTGTGTGGCCTTAATTATCGCTAAATCCAGTTCATCTTGTTCGTAATTATTTATTTCAAATTTATTATTCACAATCCACCCTATACTTCTAAATACAAATCCAAATTATATTCTTTAAGCTTTGGAAGATCGTATGTTTTCAATTCTGTCTTTAACTCTATTTCAAAAAGAACTCTGTCCGCCTCAGTTTTGGAATTGGCCGCTAACACAAACCACATATTAAACTCATGATCGCGCTTATAATTATGGGCCACTTCCTGATAGGAGTTAACAACTTCTGTTACTTCATTAAATCTATTTTCAGGGACTATCATGGCAACAAGGCTTACATGCCCACTTGAGCGATCCAGGTTAAAAAATGGACCTATCCGAGTAACGAAGCCTTCATTCTTTAAATTCTTTAAAATATCTATAACTTCGCTTTCTTGAAGTCCTGTAATGTTTGCAATCTCTAAGTATGGTCGTGTCGAAAATCCCATATGTTTTTGAGCAACTCTTAAAACTTTTAAATCATTGTCTGTTAACTTATAATGGGCATTCATTAGTAACTTGCTCCTTTTTGTTTGAAACAGTGGCTACTAAAAAGTATTTTGTAGTCGATAAGGTCTGCCTTTATCACGTCAATCACTTGTTGAATTTGACTTTCAACCTTGCCTCTTTCTTTTCCATGAATCATAAAATATAAATTGTATTCCCAAACTCCAGGAACTATATCCCGTTCGTAGCAAAGAGTTACAAAATCAAAACTTGAAATTATTTCCCCTAAACGTGCTACGTTTTCAGGAAGAACTTTTAGGGTGGTCATGGCATTTTGCTTAAACCCCACTTCTCTATTTTTTAAGACTGGGCCAAATCGTTTGATTGATTTGTTGGCCTTTAAATCTTTAATTGATTGGATGACGTCATCCTCACTTATACCCAAGGCCTCAGATATTTTCTTAAAAGGCTCTAAGTTATCTAAAGCGATCCCCTCTTGAATGGCCTTAATTAAT
>CAYWBR010000124.1:0-5964 GCA_964456675.1 uncultured Bacteriovorax sp.
CTTCGGCACCTGTCGGCTATATACATCTTTGTAATATTTATTTACTTCTGAATAGAGTGGTTTAGTTTTTTCAATGGTTTCCTTTAAATATTTTTCGAACTTCTTTCCCTTAATTTCTGGATTGGCTTCTTTAAACTTTTCATAAAATAACTTCTTGTAATTTGTATTCCAGTCTTCTTTTGATTTTTCCCAATTTTTTGAAGATAGAGATTCTCTTAAATTACCATATATTTTATAACCTTCCTGTACTTTATCTTGCCAAGATCCTTCCTCTTTTTCACTCATAGCTACAACAGAGTCAATCCCAGAACCAATAGCACCAACTGCTGGCTGACCTGCGGGAAAAACCTTCGCCAAATTTGCGATTAATCTGATTGAACCAAGAAGCTTTCTTTTTTTCTCTTTTGAATGGATATTTCTTTGAGCTTCATTTTCTATTTCATTTTCTAATTTTTTTAAGGCTTCATCAAAAGATAGCTTAATGGATTCTACTTCTGAACTTAATCTCATCACATCAACCAAGGCTTCATGTGCTACTCGATTTTGTTTATGAATTTCTACCATCTCATCTGATAGATCACTTTTCTTTTCTTTTAGCTTTTCACTTTTTTCTTTTACAGAATGAACATTTCTCAAAAAAGCACTAGTAAAATGTAGTGTTTGAAATGCTCTTTCTGTTTCTGCATTATAGGCAGAAATTATCCTAGAAAGAGACAAATCAGGTACATGATTTATGGACAATCACTATATGTCTTTATGGTATTTCAATTGATTAACTAGTTGGGCTGACTATTTATTAATTAGTAATGAAAGTGCCTCTGAGTTTTCTCTTGATTCATTTTCTAGCGCTTGTAATTCCTTAAGGGCTTCCTCAAAATAATTGTTACGATACAAATCTTTAGCGTAGACTAGTTTATGATTTAAAAGTTTAGATGAAGGAATGAATTTTAAATCATTTTTCACTTTCATTAAGCCAACTTTTCCAACTTCCTTCGCTTCTGTTGGTGAATCAAGATCTTCTCCATCAAGAACTTCACCTATTTTTATTTTTCCCACAAAGCCTGGATAATTTTTAGGACCAAATTTACCGCCGCCTCCGCCATTAGAACAAAGACCTTTTGATTTATGTTCAACAATATAATTTTCAAAAAAGACTTTTGGATTTCCAGCTAATCCACCCTTAGTTTTTAAAGCAATCGCTCCAAGCTTACCTGCTTCTAATTCGACAAATTCTTTTGTAATAGTAATGCCATCCCTAATTATAAGTTCACCTCCATTACCACCGGCACCTGGAGCTCCTGCGCGAACTCCTCTTTCTCCATTAGACGGTATTTGTGTATTACACTTAGGTCCACTTTTTGATGATTCAACTTCACCAAGTTCTTTTTCACGGCATGTTGTAATCGTTGTTACACATGTTCCAACAACACCATCTCCAAAATCTGCAACACTTTTACCTGCTTTCCCAGGAATCCCAAGTCCTGCACCTTGTCCTTTTCCGCCTGACAAAATGAACCGCTTATTTACTTCTCCAAGATCAATATTTTCTACATTAAGTGTAACTGAGCCAGCATCCTGACCTTTTTTCCCATCTATTGTTTGATTTGCTTGTGACGAGTAATCGTTTGGAATAATTGATAAAGATCCATTTCCTTTAAACACAAGTGAACGAGCATTGATGACTACACTTGCGCCTGGAAAATGTAGTGGCTTTTCAATAATTAATTCGTCTGCATTAATTTCTACTAAAGATAAATTTTGATTTGTATTTATGTCTGTTTGTGATCCATCTGCAATTCTAACCACAACCCCATCTACAAAAAGCATTCGAGTGTTCGAATCTGGCTTTTTTTCAACAATAGAAAAGTAATCCACTGATTCTTTCTTTGGTAATATTCCTTTATGAATAAAAAACTTTAGATCTGTATTTAAATGAGTTGCCGTTAATTCTACATCTCCTGATGAATTGACTCTTTTTGTTGATTCTTGGGTGGCTTCATTCTGTGAAGATTGGGCTAAGAAATTATTTTCAGTTTTATTTTTTGAACATGCAGAAACGATAATAATTCCTGCCAAACATAATATTTTGTTTAAACTCATATATAGCTCCTAATCCATTTATATTTTTAACTTATAGCATAAAAAATATTTACACTTTTTTAATTTGAAATTTTTATAGAGGCCCTTACAAAGCATGCGTAATTATTTGATATTACATGTTTTTTTCTATTTTTGGGGTCTCATTTTTTACGTTCTGCCCATATAATTCTGAATGCTTATGAACTATACTCTATTCGTTATTGAAAATTTGACAGGAGATCCTAATGAACAAAGCCATTTTTTTCATTTTTGCAATTTTCATTGCAGCATCTACTTTTGCCGAAAATAAACAACTAGGTTTTATTCTAGGAGCACCCACTGGTATTTCTGGAAAGTATTCTTTAGGCAGTAATCGCTCAACTGATGGAGCACTTGCTTATTCACTAAGATCTGATGAAAGCTTAGTTATTCATGGAAATTATTTATTGGAGAATCAATTTGCTCTTCACATACAAGATCTTGCGACTCTAAATCTTTATTACGGAGTTGGTGGAAGATTAGCATTTATTGATGAAGGCAAAAATAGAGATAAAATTGCTATTGGCCCTCGAGCACCAATTGGTTTTTCTTATGACTTTACTCAAGTTCCTGTTCAAGCATTCATTGAATTATCAGCTACACTAGACTTGATTCCTGATACTGATGTGAGCTTTGATGCTGGAATTGGCGCTCGAATTAAATTTTAATAGAAAATAAAAACGAATCGGAGAAATATATGACAGAAAAAAGAGAAATCCCTCTACCACCAACTGGCTCAACTCTTAATTGTAAAGGATGGCATCAGGAAGCAGCACTTCGTTGTATGCTAAATAACCTACACCCAGATGTTGCTGAAGATCGTGACAACTTAATTGTTTATGGTGGAAATGGACAAGCAGCAAGAAATCATCAAGCACTTTTTGACATAATCGATTCATTAAAAAAACTAGAAAACAATGAAACTCTTCTCATACAATCAGGAAAACCAGTTGCCATTTTTCCCTCTCACTCACATGGTCCTAGAGTTTTAATAGCGAACTCTAACCTAGTTCCTCATTGGGCAACATGGGATCACTTCAATAAATTAAAAGATGAAGGATTGATGATGTATGGTCAGATGACTGCTGGCTCATGGATCTACATTGGCTCACAAGGAATTCTACAGGGCACATACGAGACATTTATGGCCGCTGCCGAAAAACATTACGGAGAAGGAAAAGATTTAACTGGAAAACTTGTTTTAACTGGTGGTATCGGTGGAATGGGTGGAGCTCAACCACTTGCTGTCAAAATGGCCAATGGTGTTTGCTTAGCTTGTGATGTTGAAGGATGGAGAATTGAAAAACGTCTTAAGACAAAATACTTAGATGTTCTTTGTCATTCATTCGATGAAGCTATTAACCTAGCTTTAAAATCTAAAGCTGAGAAAAAAGCAATTTCAATAGGTGTTGTTGGAAATGCAGCTAACTTTTTTAAATATGTTTTCGATAAAGGAATTATTCCTGACTTAGTAACTGATCAAACTTCTGCTCACGATCCACTTAATGGTTATGTACCTAATGGGATGAGTGTTGAAGCGGCTCTTCTGCTTCGAAAAACAAATCCAGAAAAATATACTGAGCTTTCATATAAAACTATGGGTGAACATGTAAAAGCAATGTTAGCTTTTCAAAAAGCAGGATCTCATGTTTTTGATTACGGAAATAATCTTCGAGCAGGTGCAGAAAAAGTTGGCGTAACAAATGCTTTTGATTTTCCAGGATTTGTTCCGGCCTATATTAGACCACTTTTCTGTCAAGGTTCTGGACCATTTAGATGGGTTGCTTTATCTGGGGACCCTCAAGATATTAAAGTTACTGACGATGCCTTAAGAGAATTATTTCCAGATAATAAAAAGCTTCATAATTGGTTAGATAAAGCCGAGAAGATGATTTCTTTCCAAGGACTTCCAGCAAGAATTTGCTGGTTGAAATATGGAGAAAGAGAAAAAGCAGCTCTATTATTTAACAAGCTTGTTCGTGAAGGAAAAGTTAAAGCACCAATCGTAATCGGTCGTGACCATTTAGATTGTGGCTCTGTAACAAGTCCAAATCGAGAAACTGAAGCTATGTTAGATGGAACTGATGCCGTTTCAGATTGGTCGTTATTAAACTTAATGATCAATGTTATGAATGGTGCATCGTGGATGAGCTTCCATCACGGTGGTGGAGTTGGTATTGGATACTCACAACACTCTGGTATGGTTATAGTTTGTGATGGAACAAAAGATATGGACGAGAGATTATCTCGCGTTCTAAATTCTGATCCAGGAATGGGAATTGTTCGTCACGCCGATGCTGGTTATGACATTGCAAAAAATGTTGCACCAACAACACGAATTAAATTTCCTTCTCTCAAAATTAACATGTAGGTGCCAGGCACTTTTTAGATTCTATTAAGGTTGGAATAAACAATGCGCGTATACAAAAACTTAAATCAAATCGTAACCATGAAAATGGCACTTGAAAAAGATGGTCGTGGCTTAAAACCAGACGATCTTTCAATTTTAAGTAACGCTAGCGTTGTTTATAACAACGATGAAATTTTATGGGTGGGAGAAGATAAAGATCTCCCTGAAGAATATCAATCATTCGAATCTATCGATTTAGAAGGTCATATTTTATTACCTGAAATTGTCGATGCTCATACACATCTTGTATTTGGAGGAGATCGCTCACACGAATATATGATGAGATTATCTGGGGCTACGTACGAAGAAATTGCTCAACATGGTGGTGGAATTGTTTCAACAATGAAAGCTACAAATGCTCTTTCTCGTACAGAATTGTTAAAACTAGCACAAGAACGCGTGAGAGCATTGCGTGCCTATGGCGTAGGAACAATTGAAATTAAATCAGGATATGGTTTAAATTTCGAAAAAGAATATGAATTGGCTTTAGTAATAAACGATTTAAAAAAAATCTTTCAACCTGAAGTCCAAATTCTTCATACTTATATGGCGGCACATGCCGTTCCGAAAGAATATGAATCAAGCTATCAGTACATGCGTGACGTCGTCTTACCTTTATTAGACAAACTACATACTGAAGGCTTAGTTGATGCCGTTGATATCTTTCATGAGCAAAATTATTTTTCAAATGACGATGCAATTGCTTTATTTGAGAGAGCGCAGCGCTTAGGTTTGCCTGTTAAACTTCATGCTGACGAACTTAACGACAACGATGGTGCGCATTTAGGAGCACAATTCAATGCACTTTCCTGTGACCATCTTTTAAAAATTTCAGATAGTGGAATCAAAAATTTGGCAAATTCGAAAACGGTTGCAAATCTTTTACCTGGAACTGCTTTCTTTCTAGGTAAACCTCAAGCCCCTGCTCGAAAACTTTTAGATAACAATGTTAAAGTAGCCATTTCATCAGATTTTAATCCAGGCTCTTGTCATTTTGATAATGTCATACAAATCGCACTAATGAGCGCTCCTACATTGAAAATGAATTTTGCTGAAATTTGGGCAGCCATTACACTTAACTCTGCCCATGCCCTCGGTTTAAATCAGCAAGGTGCCATTGTTCCAGGTTTTAAACCTCGCTTTTCCATTTTTAACGTCGAATCACTTGAAAAGATGACTTATCATTGGGGTAAGAACTTCAGTGTTCGAAGAGTCTAGCCCCCTAATTTCCTGAATATTTTAGTCAAATATATTTAATTAACCATCCATTAAGATAATCCGATAAAAACACAGAAGCATTATGTCCACTGGATACTTCTTAGGAATTAAAATGAAAACTTGATTATTATTTTCTCTCTTGCTCTTAACCCTTTAGCTGTTTTAGCAGATAACTCTGCGACAACCAGCACCCTAGATCAAATTAAAAAAAACTGGAG
>CAYWBR010000125.1:0-5851 GCA_964456675.1 uncultured Bacteriovorax sp.
GTTTTTTGGAAAGTTGTTTATTGGATCGTAACAAATACAACCTGATCGTAACTTTCTCTGTTACGATCAAGTTTTTTGAGGATTTAATTATACTGAGCAAGTGCTCAATACATACTAGATCGATAATTCTTTATATTTTTTTTTGCATTCAGAAGTGTCTAAAATCTTTTCTGGGACATAAGTAGGAAGTGCTGTAGTTGTGTTGAACACAAAGTTCCCTGAAATATACTGACTTAAGTGAGAAACTAAATATTCTTTTTCTTCCACGATTCTTTCTGAAACCTCATGAAGAGAGATCATGTCTAGAAAGGTCTCACCTTCAAGAACAGGTAAATAGAATATTTTTTTGTTCGACATCAAAGCAAGACACTCTTCCAGGGTAAAATCTTTATTCACATACAGCACTTTCATCTCCATAATTCTGAAAACTGGCTGGCCCATATCGATGAGTTTATTTTCAAAAAACTTTTTAAGAAAAATATTTTTTTCAATTACCCCAACAATTTTACCTTCGTCGATAATTGCCAGAGCATCAATATTTTGTTCTGTCATTTTTTTAATTGATTCTGCTATTGAGGAATATGGAGAGATAATTATATCTTTTCCCAATTTTTTGGATTTAGAATTAAGCAAATCATTAACTTTTAGCATATGACCTCCTTTTATGTATCTATAAAATAATTAAATTGCTGAATTGATTTCAATATCCTCATATCCATTATCCCAAAATTTTCCCTGCCGTGGGACAATAACTTTATACTCATCAAATGGATCATTATTAAACTTTGTAGAGCTTTGAACATTATCATTGATAATGCCCTCAAGTAGACTTTGAAAACTTTTGTCATTTTCTTCGATGCTTAACTTGTTAAAATTGACAACTTTTTTAGGCACCTTAATTTTGCTTTTACTTGCTTTCATGAAATTCCTCCGTAGATAACATGAATTAATAATTTTTATTCCGGCAAAAATTATAATAATTTCAAAAAAATACACGTCAAGTCCTGGCATTAAAATTTTTTTGAGGGGAAAATCTTGACATCTTTTTTTTTGATAATATTTTTTGGGTATGAACATTAACCCCTTAAAACGGGAAAGAATTTAATTGGAGGAATTTATGAGACAAGGAACATTTGTAAGCGTAAGAAGACCATTTTTTTCACCATTTAATGAGCTATTTAATGATTTTGAGAGGGAATTTGAAACAAAGATAGTAGGCTCCCCTGCGTCTACTCAATTGCTGGAAAACGAAAATGGATTTTTCATAAGTTATGATATGCCTGGAATAAATTTTTCAGACATTAATATCGAACTTGATGAAGATTACTTAACCATTTCAGCAGACAGAAAGAACCCTTTTGATAAGGACGGGAGCGTAATTAAGAAGTACTCTCAATCCTATTTGCTCCCTAAGAATATTGATAAGGAAAAAATTAGTGCACACTATGAAAATGGAGTACTGGGATTAAATATCCCTAAAATAGAAGCGACAAAAACCAAGAAAAAAATTCAGGTTTTAACCGGTGAAAAACCTAAAACTTGGAGTAATTTTTTAAGCTTTAAGAAAAGTGAAACTGAATCATTAGCTAATTAATAAAGTTTTTATTTTATAGTTGGAGGAAATTATGAAAACAAAAATTAAAAACTTTTTTAATTCCCGTTGGACAATATTTTTACTAGCTTTTTTCATTGGTGGCATTACACATTTTGCGGTCACTAATAATTCAATGGCCGAAGTTTTAAAAGTAGATAAGAAAACTACTGAAAAAAAAGATACAGACGTAAAAATGTTTTCCGATAATTATATGAACAATTTTGAAATCAAAATGGAGGAACATTTTAAACGAATTAGAGAAGAGCAAGAAAAACTTTTTTCTGATTTTAACTTCAGTCAAAAGGATCCATTAAGTCTAAAAGAGAGCATTGAAATCAAAACTAGAGAGGATGATAAATATAAATATGTTGAAATCGACTCTCATGATAATAATAAGGATTATCTAAAAGTAGATATTGATAATGGATTAATCAGAATTTATGGGGAAATAAAAGATGAAAAAAAAGAAGATAACGACAATCATAAAATGTATTCTTCTTTTGCATCATCGGTTAGTCGAACCTTGTCAATACCGCCTGGAGTAAATGAGAAGAAAGCAGAAATTTTAAAGGAGCAAAATAAAATAATTGTTAAGTTCCCTAAAATTGAAGCTACCACTTAGCAATCGATCCTAGGGCCCATAAATTTGGGCCCTAGCATACAAAGAAAAATTTATTTTTTTAATGCATTAACAAATTCTTCAAACGCATCTAATGCATTTTCACCTTTGCACCATTTTTTAATACTTCTTAAATTCACTTCCTGATTTTTTGCAACAAGGACTGCTTGGTCTAATCCTTCAGGTGCTTTGAAATGAATATAAGAAGCCAATCGATCTTTAACACAATCTGTGGGTGAAAAAATTTTTATAATTGTTCCATCAACCTCAACTTCGTCTGGAATAATTTTGTTATCTTCCCCAATCCCCAGAGGAGGTCCCCCCGGAAATTCAACGAATAGATGTTTGCAATCTGGATGGATATAATGGCGGCCCTGCTTAATAAATCCTATTTCATTCATTGATTCTTCAAGAGTTGTAACAAACATGCTTGATCGAATAAAATCCAGATCACCCGAATGATAAGCACCTTTGGAATAAATTGAAACAACAGCTCCACCAACTAGAATTGTATCAATTCCTTTTTTCTTAAGATAAACTGCAACGTATTCCCACAATTCTTTTTCTGAACAAGTTTTAAAATTAATCTTCAAGTGATTGGCCTTTACCGATTACTGGCTTTCCGGGTCTTCTTGGTCGTCTTCGATTTCCAAAAATCATTTCCTTATCCTCAAGAGAAAGACCATCGTAATAAACTTTAACTAAATCAATGAACGGCTTCACGGCAGGAGATTTTTTATTGAAAAAGTACACTCGAGATTTCCCAACTAGCTTTGATACTAAAATTCCAGCTTCCTCAAAACGTTCAAATTGTTTTTGAGTACCACTCAATGAAACTTTATAGTCATTGGCCACTGCCGATGGATAAATCTCACCGTAATGAATTAAATGAAGCATGATTTTCATGGCAATATCACTGCCTAAGATTTTTTCCAACATGAGAATATTATATCAAATTTTCTCTCAGAGGTCAACCTCCATAGGAGGTTTCATAACCGCCATTGGCGGTGGTGGAGTGGCCTTTGTAAGTAAAAGTTTTTACTCACTCTCATTCGCAACTTGTAGCCAAAATAGCCACGGCCCGAGAGATTTTCCCTAAACGTCTTTACTACTCTTAAGTGTAACGTTGAATTAAGATTAATTTAAATTTTGATATTTGAAAAGTATAAATCAGCTACGATTCAAATCTCTTCATTTTTTTTCTAATCAATTTTTTAAATTCTTTTTTCTTATCTTCTTCTATAAAACTTTTATCTATAATTTTGTCCCAAGTCGGCATTATTTTTTTAAATTTTAAAATAATTTTCTCATGCACTTTTTCACTTATTCCATAATTTTTAGCAAGTACTAAAAAATCAGCTTTTTCTAATTTATTCTTCTTTCCATTTATAGCTAGTGCTGACTCTTCATTGTCATCACTTATATAGAGATCAGTTGAAATTAAATCATAGGCAGGACTTAGTAAGGTTTTCACACCGTCGTTATTTTCATAGATCAAAGATATATTTTTAAGATGGGCATCAACGTTTCCAATGAGAAAATTAAAAATTGTAAGCTCGTAAAGTCTATAGAGATTATCTCCAGGAAAGTCAGAGTGTTGTTTTAAGATTTTTCCAACTTGTTCAAGACTACCATTGTATTTTTTAAACGTTTCTTTGTTTAGTATTTGGCAAAAGTCTTCTTGATGAAATTCTCTATGCAATTCATTTCGATCAAAACGAACGGCGATAAATCCAAGCTCACCAGAGCTAGTTGGTATCAATGCCCCTTTTTCAACTTGTATATTAGATGCTTCAGCAAGCCTTAAGCAAAGATGCTCATTTTCAGGAAGATGAGGTGGCTCCCCTTTTGGCTTAAAAATAAATCTTCCCCATAAATCAGTCACCGTCATTCGAGAATTCTTTCCCTGATCTTCTACTAGTTCTAGAGAAAGTTTTTTCTGAACCCCTGATATGGTAAGTTTTTTATTCAATTGGCTTTTAGCAAGCTTTTCTAAAGTTTTGTTATCAATATCGACTACCGGATTAATCCTTTTTCCAAAAATTTTAATCATGCACTCATCATGATAGATGTCATCTGATTCTTCATAGCAGATTAAGCATTTCCCAAATAGCTTAACTTCTTTTTCCTTTGATGGCTTTATTGGAGATTTTTCTATTTTACTTTTTTTCTCACCAATATGAACGGCTCCAATGCTATCGCTGCAAAGATTTACTAGCAGTTCAAATCGATCTCGAAGCGGATTTAAGCGAAGCTCTTTACTTGCTAAATTTAAAAGCCAACCTTCAGGTATGAGCCCATCAAAAAATGGAAATAGACTATCTGATTCAAATATTTTTTCATTCTTAGGTAGAGTTAAGCTTATTGAAGGATTCTCTGAGATTAGATATTTTTCATCATAACTAAAGATAAAATTTTCATCTCCTGTTTTTTCTAAAACCCCAGCCAATATATTTTTATAAAAAACTGAAACCTTATTCATTATCTCGTCTCATTTTAACTGCACTTACTTCAAGGCCAAAATAATTCAAAACTTGATTTAATTTATCTAAACGAATACTCTCTTTTCCCTGTTCAACATCTCGAATGAACCTCAGTCCAACGCCTGCTCTCATCGCAAGCTCTTCCTGAGAAAGTTTCAATTCCTTCCTTTTATTTTTAACTATGTCTGCTGTAAGTGGTCGTTTTTCCATCTTAAATATCACCGATCGGGTATAACTACATATCTATTAATTTAATTATACCCGAAAAGGTATAAAACTCAACAAAAACATAAAACTATACCCTGAGGGGTATAGTTTTATCAAATTATTTGTTTAACAGCAATGATTGAGAATTAATAAATATTCTCCCGGTATTAACAGAAACGCTAATCTAGGGAGATCAAATATAGAAATGATCATAGAATAATACAATTTTGCTAGTTAGTTCAATATCAATATTCACATTCGCGTTGAACGACTCGGTAACTCCGAGTAGTTCAAACTGCACCATATCCATCACTTCAAAAAATTTATTCATTACTTAATATTCTTCTCGATAAATTTCATCTTCTCCTAAATCAATCGGCAATGAGCAAATATCATAATCAAACCAATTATTAAAATTTTCCCAAGATAAATCTTTTTCCCATGATTCTTCTTCTATCCACCATCCATTCATTTCAAGTACAAAAATTTCATGGCAAATTGCACTTAAGTGGGCAAGCAATAAATAGTTTTCTTCATAAGCAGGAATTAGATAAGTTGATGGCTCACTATTCAAATCATCTATTGTTACTTCTAGATCTTGATCTGGTAAATTTTTAACCCAATCCAAAAAAGGCTCCTTCTTTTTGATAATGACTACTGCACGATCAATCTCATAAGATGGTACAAAGTTTTTTGAATAATTTTTTGTAAGTGCTTTTCTTACTTTTTCAAATTCTTTTTTATATTTAGGATCTTTCATTATTTGAGAATAAATTTCGCTACTATTCATTTTTTAATCCCTTGATAAATTCTTCAAATACTTCTGAATGTTTTTCTGATTCACACCAAGTTTTTAAATTAATTTTCAACCTATTACCTCTTTGCCTTTAGCTCTAGGTCTCATTCTTTCTTTGAACATTTTTTCTTTTAATTTAATATTCATATTTG
>CAYWBR010000126.1:0-5770 GCA_964456675.1 uncultured Bacteriovorax sp.
GAAACAGAAAAAAAAGAGCTAGTAAAGTACTTTAAAAATATTCATGGAAAATCACCTCCATTTTAAACATTCAACGGGTTTAAGAGAATCGTTCATATAAATAAAAACTTACAGTTTGTGAAAAATGGTATTTAGATTCCACAAGAGCAAACAATTTTATCGAAAAATTAAAACCAACTTTAAACATAACCCTTGAATGTGTTTGACCACGTAAAGTGAGAACTCTGGCCAAGCATAAGTTCCCCCCTGATTGATGACTATCCTAAAAGGAAATGATTTTTTATTGCAACTGCTACATTTATAGGATCGATATTTGTATTATCGATCCTCAAATAGCTCTCTTTGTAGAAAAAATCATTATCGCTATTGGTTTTACAAAAATTATCAGCATTAATTAAGTCGTTATTTGACCAATCAAGATCATTTTTTGATTTTTTATGTAGTAATCTCAAAGGGTGAGAATTTCTTACTAGTCTGGTTTCGATATTGGCGTACAGTTCAACAAAAAATACACGTGCTCCGTAACTTGTAAAAATACTTACAACTTCATCTATATAATTTTTATCTTCGGGATCACTTAGATCCCAAAAATAAGTAAATATCATTCCCTTCTGACTGCTCTTTGCAAATTCTTCAAATATCCTCTTTCTGAATTCATAAACAAGCAATTTACCAGTTTCCGTTCCATAGTTAAAGAATGGTTGAACGAACTCAATCGACATGTGGTTATGAAATAGTTTTAGTCCTGTTAATTTCTCAAGCTCCATACCGACTGCCATTTTGCCAACAGCGGGGGGGCCAAAAATAATTACAAAATCCATTGATTTACCCTATCCTTTAGTTGAATTTAGATATTTTAACAGACTATAAGGATTATTCCATTCTTAATTGCTGTGTCATCCACTGCCAACCAAGGACGGTCTAATTTACAGAACAAAAAAGGGCCTAAAACCTAGGCCCGTTTCATAAAGTCTAAATTGCTTTTAGTAGAATGAGCGAAGCATATTTTTTGCTCATCTCTCTATCTAGAAAATGCGGTGAAACCGAATTTATTGCTTCAATAATTTTAGCTTGAAGTTTTACAAGTTTTTCCATATTTTCTGAATAGACAACATCACTTTTTCTGAGTTCAATTAAACTTTTAAGTTCAATATCACGAATTATTTCTTCTGAAGAATTTTCAGCACTCTTCATTTTATAGCTAAATCTTAAGAACATCTTATCTCCATTAATAAGAACCTTACCTTTAAAAACATCTGTTCCCATCCCCAGTGCATTTTCCATTTCCGCTACGTTTTTAGCAACCAATGCTGGATGGTAACTGTCGGCTTTTAATGACAAGTAATTAACTAAGTTCTGTAAGATAATTTTATTATTGAAAATAGCACATTCGTAACTGGCCACGCTTGTGCTACATTCTTGGGTTTTAGAAAAAAGTTTTGGAAGTTCTGTACTTAAATCCTCCAAGAGTAATGATCCAGACATTAAATTTTCTTGAGCTATTGCATTGTTAATAAGAAAGAGTGAATTTTTAAGATAAGTAAGGCTTTTAGAGTCAGATTCCAAATCATTAAAAAAATCAGTGATCATCGCCTCAATCCCACTATGAATAACAGGGAGCTGATAATCAAGTAATGGATAAAGTATAAGTAAAGAATTATTGTAACGAATAAGTGCATTTGATGAAATTAATTTATTCATGTCAAAGTAAGTATCAAAATCAATTGAGCTTGATAACCCATTTGAAAAAGTAATTGAGTTTAAATCTTTTATTTTTTTTACAGGCAAATGAAGTCGCGCAAGATTAATTAAATTTGTCCTTTTAAGAGTTTGAAATTTTTTCGCGAGTGGCAAGTATTTATTTTTATAAAAAAGAAGAGTATTTTCTTCTCCAGAATTATAGATTGCGACAGTTGGATTTTCATTTAATGTCCTCATGCCAAAAACATTCGACATAGCATATTGGCAAATTTCAAAATTAGAATTATCACCTAAAAATATTTTTGAAAGACCTTTAGCATTTTTAAATTCAGTATAAAATTCTTTGTGAGTCATTTGAACTATACTTGCATCTGCACTATAATCAAATAGCCTCTCCAGTGAATCTGGTTTGTTCACCTTAATCATATGATTGAAAACAATATTCTCACACGATCTAATTTCTCTGTTCAAAAGTGCTTTTGTCATTTCAATATTAACAAGCACATCATTTCTAAGCTCATGCAGTTTAATCATTTCTTTTTGATGAAGCTCATCAACTAAAAGACTTAAGTCACGAATCATTTTCATTGTTTCAAATTGCAGTTCTATCATTTGCTTTTGAAGTGCAATAACTTCATCAAGTTTTCGATCAATCTCACTTAACCTCGAAGAAATTTCTCCTAGTGCCGCATCCGAACTAGTGCCACCAATAACTCCAGAAAGAGCACTCATTGCTCCTATCGGGCCACCAGATAGGAACCCAGAAGTAATACTTGTTGCCATATTAACCATATTTGAAACTTTTCTAGCACTTTTTAATATTTTTTGAGCATCTTTTCCAAGAGGTATTCCTAAAGTTTGAGTTATTTTTTCAAAGGTTTGCAAAGTTGCATTGAAATTAGAGTTTATACTTGCAATTGATCCATTAATTGATGCAACATCTGCAATAACTGATTCCACCTTTTTTTGATATGTCCCAAGTTTACTATTATCTTTAAATGATTTCTTTTTAAATAACGAATTATTTAAAGCTTTTATCTTTTCTGTAAAACTAAAATCTTTTTCTGGATTATTATTAAGATCTTTTTTTATTTGTTCAATCAAGTCTTTTGAATTCAACTTAAGATCTTTTGTAGCTATTTTTATTTTTTCGTATTCGACTGCTGAATCCTTGTTTATTTTTTTTATCTCTCGAAGAAGCACTCCGGCCGTTTTAATTTTCTGCTGAAACACCTTCACGTCTTCAATGATCATTTTTACATTACGAATTGTTCTGGAATCTTTCACGCTTTGATAGATTTCGTAGGCAACAAGTCCTGCAAGCGTACCGACAATCATGTCGGTATCACTTAAGCCCGCTTCCTGTTTAATAATTTTTATACCTTCAAGTTTAATTAAAGCGTTTTTTAGTTTTACAATAGCATTTTCTTTTTCACCGTTTAAAATCTCATTTTCAATATTTCTTGCTTCATTTGGAAGTGACTCTACGAGTTCTTTTTGTATTTTGGGCGCAATCTCTTTAATATTTTCGGCCAAAGCATTTTCATAAGTTCGATTGATTTCTTCTAGGTATTTTGTTCTAACGACTGAGATGGTCTCTAAAAACAATTGCTTTTCAAGCTTTCCTTTTATTTCACTCTTTAGTGAAAAGTAGAGCGATTTTTCATAGAAGGCATCACGGTCATCAGTATACCCCAAAAAAAGTTGATCTAGTTCTTTTTGGTCAAATTGATTATTGACGTTTTTAATGATTTTTTCAATTTCTGTATCATCTAAATTTTCTTCGATAAAAATTAGTGCATCTTCTTTGCTTTTATTGCGAACGTATGAAGAAATAACATGCGCGAGCGCAAGATTATTTTTTTCTTCATGAGTCACTAGAGTTAACCACGCCTTAAAAACCGGATCCATTTCTTTCTTAGGAGAAATCTTATTGTTCTCATTTTTAATTTGATTTTGACCGGAAACTACTTCATTTGCCCCTTCTTTTTTTGAACCACAAGAAGTAGCTATCATTGATGTCATTAAAAGCATTGATATTATTTTATTCTGCATAACCTGTCCTTAAAACACTCGATTTAGTAAACTGTTTTCTTGATTCATATAGATAGATTCAAACCTAACTCCATTTTCACCTTTATTTCCATCTGAACCAGTATCACCTATCACTCCGGGTGCTCCATCATGAATATTAGAGCTTTCACATAGGGAAATAAGCATATCATGTCTGTAACAATCAGCTTTTCCCCCAGGAGTTCCTGGGCCTCCAACTGATCCCGCCCCCCCTAGAGAAAATTTTCCAGGAAGAGCTTCAACTTTAAATTGAATTGTAGAATTGTTTTTAATATAGATTTTTGCAATGCCAGAATTTCCACCACGTTTTCCAGGATATCCCCGAAATCCAGGAACGCCCTTTAAGCCATCTTTACCAGAAGTTGGATAGACCGTTACCGAATTCTCACCGTGACATCTTGGCCGATCATCCCGATCATCGCAAAATTCGACATATTCAATTGTGGCACTCTCTCCATCAAGAATTCCCTCTCTATAAATACTAGGATAGTTTTTTGGTGCGTCGGGTACCTTCGTCACCCTACCTGCATTTTGACCATTTAAAATAAATTGCAAATAACCCGAGGCATTATTTGAAAACAATGAAAAACTTCCACCATTTAGTCCATCCAAATTATCCATTGCATCTGTATCTGAACCAAATGTTTCGATTTTTGCGCCCTTAATTGCTAGGATATTTTTAGCATTAACTGAGATATTCCTATCGAGCAATTTCAATACACCGTTTTCTAGGATAACTAGATGATCTACTTTATTTGGCATATTATCGCCTTTTAAATTAAGTTCATCTATAGTTTTTTGTTCTTCTATTATTAAGTCGTTCCGTAGCTCAAAACTTACGTTCGCTATATTCTCAGAAGAATCATCGCTTATATTGCATTCTGCTTTAATTTCATTAAACCCATTTGGTTGAATAAGGATTTCAGCTCTAACAGTTGTGCCTTCATTTAAGAACGATTGATCGACCATAATAATTTTATTTGTACTATCAGAAACATTAAAGCACTTTAGGTTTCCGTTTGTAAGAGGTTGATTTTCAACTTTTACTTCAATGATACGACGATCAGAATCTGAAATGAATTTATCCATATTGGTCACATACTCATTACTTTCGTCATACTCCAATTCTGTTTTTCGTGATTGATTGAAAATTATATTACGCTCTTTTGTAGATATTTTATTTTCGCTTGAATTTTCTTGATTTTTTACGAATTGATCGTTGCTAGATACCTGCTTCTCAATGACAACTTCTTTTTTGCAGGCAACAAAAACTAATAGGATTAAAAAAATATTTTTCTTCATTACAACCTCTAAAAATAAATACCAGAAATTTTTTATGCTTAAATTTATCATGTTACTAAATTATTTTTTGTTATTCGGGTAAACTTTACATGCTTAAACTTATCAGAATACCCTAATGCTCAAATACCTGCTTGTAATCGAATAAAGTAATCGAAAAAAAAGCTACTTTAAACACAGTAAGAAACCATAGACAGCATCTGCCATCCCTATTTCTGTCTATCAACTATACCTATTAGATTTACTATCCCCATATAAATAAATATCACTGAGTTAGAGGCATCTTTAAAAAATAAATATAGTACTATTGCAATTATGGTAAACAAAACTGAAGCCCCATAGCGAAGCTTTAAATTACTCATCTGCACATTGGATTTTATTTGTAAGGCAAAATAAAAAATATACATTCCAATCGCGCCCCCCATTGCCTTAAACAGACTCTCAGTCATAAAATAAGTGATCAATAATGCGTTTATTGTTACAAGTGCGTGAATCATTTTAATATCCTCATTAACATTTAAAAATTTGTATTCGGTCTTCCTGGGTTAGTAATAGGCTGTCCTGCCTTAACGATATCTCGTAATAAGATTGGGTTGTGCCCATTTTTTAAAGAATCGTAAATAGGATTTGGTCCTTCATCTTCACTGTTAATCGTTCGTGTGTCTTTATTTTTTTTCTTAGGCCCATTATCATCTTT
>CAYWBR010000127.1:0-4556 GCA_964456675.1 uncultured Bacteriovorax sp.
AGTCATTCCGCGTCGTCCTGCTGATGTTGGTTTATATTTTTTCATGCCAAATTTCTTATGAGCGTAGCGAATGTAGAAATTCTTGGCCGTCGCAACGTTGCTATTCCTAATGCTTCGTTGACGAGCGCCCCACTCTAAATCACCACCACTCTTTAATTACTTACTGATAAATTTAAACCAAATCAATACGATCACCTTTCTTGAGGTAGACGTATGCCTTTCTTAGACCATGCTCAGTTGCACGTCGACCACGCGCTGCTACCATAGTTCTTCGTGCTGCCTTATTTACGATACGTACTGATACAGGAGTTACCTTATAGAGTGCCTTTACTGCGTCACGTACTGCATGCTTCGTTGCACCTTTTTTGACTTCAAATGTATAGACATTCTTATCGAGTAGTAGTGCAGCCTTTTCTGTAACTCGAGGTCGTCCAAGCACACTTGTCATATCATACACACCTGTCTGTGTCTGTGGTTTTGCCTTCACAACTACTTCTGTTGCCTCTGCAACATCAGCAGTCTTTTTCTTTCCAAAAAGTGCCATATTACTTGCTTGCGGTTGTAACCTTACGTGCCACTTTGGTGGTCACTCGCTTCGATAGTGTTTCGAGTGCCTCCTCGGGCTTTGCGACTACAACATACTTATAGGTGAGTAATTCAACCGGATTCACATCTTTAATGTGTGAAACCATAACCTGACCGAAGTTCCTGAAGCTCTTTTCGGTGTTCTCGTCACGACCAGTGAGCACAATGAGTGCTGCATTTGTTCGCTTTGTGCTGATCGTTTCCTTTCCAGAAATCGTACCGAGCGCATTCAAGATTCCCTTCGCTTCCTTTGCCTTTGGCGCATCAAACGTAAGTGCATCAATGAAGAGAATTTCTCCATCAGCGAACTTTCGTGAGAGCACTGTCGCAAGCGCTTTCGCGCGAACATTTCGGTTTATCTTCTTACCGTAGTCCTTCACATTTCGTGGACCATGCGCAACACCTCCTCCACTCCAAATTGGAGAGCGAGATGAACCATGTCGTGCGCGGCCTGTTCCTTTCTGCTTCCATGGCTTCTTACCACCTCCGCGTACTTCACCACGAAACTTCGTGTGCGCTGTTCCGGTTCGTGCATTTGACTGCATTGATACCGTTACTTCGTGCACGAGGTCCGCGTTCCATGCTACTCCGAACACACTCTCCGGAAGTGAAATTACTCCAACTTCCTTACCCTCCTTCGAGTAGATACGTGACTCAAGCTTAACGCTTGTCTTCTCTGTTGTTTTCTTAGCCATATTTAGACGCTACGCACTTCCACTAATGTTCCTTTTCGACCAGGGACTGCGCCAGATACGAGGAGCATATTCTCCGCCGCATTGACTTGAAGTACCTTGAGATTTTTAACTGACACTCGCTCTCCTCCCATGCGTCCTGCCATACGAGTTCCTTTGAATACGCGCTGTGGACCAGTCGCACCAATAGAACCTGGAGTACGAAGTGTATTCTTCATACCATGACTTGCTGGACCTCCAAGGAAGTTATATCGCTTCACGACTCCCTGGAATCCCTTTCCCTTTGAGATAGCTGAGACCGTAATGATGTCGCCTGGCGTAAAGACAGTCGCATCGAGTACAGCTCCCTTTTCAAGTCCGCCTACAGACTCATTATGGGTCTCACGTGGGCGAAACTCTTGTACGTGCTTAAATGCACGACCAAAATGACCTTTCTCTGCCTTTCCAACTCGGTGAATCTTTTGATCACCGGTTCCCACCTGAACAGCTGAATAGCCGTCTTTCTCTCCCGTCTTCACCTGCGTAATAGTTGCAGAGGAAACGCGGAGGATGGTCGCAGGATGCGCTACCCCGTTCTCATCGAACACTTGGGTCATTCGCTCCTTCGTTCCGAGTATAAACTTCACAAATTCGAAACTTAACTAATAAAGCTTTCATGACCGAGGTGAGTCTAAGGGAAATAGATATGATTCTCTTTCTCTTAGACTTACAAAAACCGCGATTTTCTTGTCGCGAGCACAAGCTCGACGACTAAAAAATCGCGGTTTTGTGCCCATTGGTCCGCCAAATTGGCGTACGTAGGTCTTTAAAAAGCTAGGGGTGAGTATACCCTAAATCCTTTATTTGGCAAGATAAAAAAACGCGGAGGCTCGTATGGTCGACATTCGTCGATCATATTTGCCTCCGCGTTTGTGGGAGAGCCGGTTGGACTAAGCCGTGTTATACGACCATCCTTTCCTTAACCTCTCCTACCAGATTGAACATTTGGAAGAACTTGAGGAGCGTGGCGCAAAGGACAACTGCCCCCCGCTTCTTTGCGGTCACCGCAATCCCCGCACTTCCGAGAACCTGATTGCGAGACACCATCGTCGGGACCAGCACTCCCTCGAGGGGGTTCCCTGCTTCGACAGCGACCAGCCGATAGCCAGGAACTCCATTGAGGTCTTCGACGACGAACCTGGCCTTTGGTCCTTTGCGGGGAAACGCATACTTGCCGGGTACTCCCTTAAAGAAGGAGTGGATGTCGGCATTCTCTTCCTCGGACTTCAGCACAACCTGCGGCCGAATGTCGCCCAGGGCGAGAGCCAGCGCAGTTGACGGCGACGCCGAGGGCGGAGTTACCTGTTGTTGCTGCTTTTGCACCTTCCACCCCGCCCAGTACGGATGAAGCAGGTCGTAGATCATCTGCTGGACCTCGCGCATTTCCGCTACGGGGACCTTTGAAACGAACTTCGTCCACCCGATGAAGGTGAGGAGGAGAAAGGTATCCTTCCTCTTCTCCCAGGCATTGCTGGTCGAGTTGCTTTCCGGGAGGCGCAAGATGCGCACCCCAACACGGTTGGCGTGGTCGCGGAGAAACTCGACACGGAGGCCGGGAACGTTGCTGACGTCGTAAACGCCAACCATCCCCTCGGCGAGTAATTCCGACGCCGTGGCCGACGGGTAGGTGACGAGCGCACAGCTAACCGGCTTAACCTTGGGTGTGTAATCCACCTTGGGCTCCACCGTGGCGACTACCACCCTTTTCAGTGCATCACGAGCGGCCCGCCGACGTTGATCCGACGGCGCATCACGCCGCCCCTTGACGTTATCCTTCTTACCACCTTTCTTTGCCATTGCAGATCTCCCACCCAGACTCCCACAATTGCCTGGGATAAAAAAGAAAAAGCGGTGTGGGACCGCTTGTAATTCTGCGTCTATTATAACATATAATCTATCATTTTGTCAAGTTACCTTACCTTTCCTGCGCTATCTATTTCCCTGCTCAAACTTGTCCAAACAGAGAAGCCTGCGAGTACAGGGTAGGACAAGAATCCATGTATGACTTGGCCAAAATGGAAAGTTTGACGAACAAAAGCAGATGTTGCAGCTTTGCATGAGCCAGAACCTAAAAGCGTGCCCTTGGTACGCCCTTTATTTGTTCGTTTTTATGAACTTACCTGTCCTTAACTCTTCAAGCGCGGTTTTGATTTCTTCTTCTGTGTTCATGACAATTGGGCCGTACCAAGCAATTGGTTCTTTGAGGGGCTTGCCACCAATAAGGAGGAAGCGTGCACCATCTTTTCCACCCGCACAAGCAAACTTCGTGTCATGGGTAAGCAACCCAATCTCCCCCTCTCCAAGCCATGATTCGCTCCTGTCATCGCGAAGTGAAATTCGTCCCTTAAATACATACACGAAGAAAGTATCATCTTCGTGTGTAGGAAATACAAAAGGTGCTCGTTCACCGAGCGTAACGTCCAGATACGTTGGACTGACCATCAAGTCTTGCACAGGACCAGTGACATCCATGTGTACTCCTGCAATGACGCGCACCTCAATTCCATCGCCCTTCACCAAAGGTATCTCTCCACTTTTTATTTCTTGATATCTTGGCGACATCATTTTATGAGCACGAGGGAGATTGATCCACAGTTGAAAACCCTGAATTCCTTCCTTGTGCACAATCGGCATCTCATCATGCAAAATACCACTCCCTGCGGTCATCCACTGGATTTCGTTTTCTTTAATACTTCCTGCATTTCCAAGACTATCCTTATGTTCTACCTCACCTTTAAGAATGTAGGTCACTGTCTCAATACCCCGGTGTGGATGCCCAGGGAAACCACGTTCGTAGTCTTTAGCTTCAGTGTTACTAAAATCATCAAACAGGAGAAATGGGTCAAACAACTCTGCTTCAGTATTACTAAAACCACGCTTGAGATGTACTCCAGCACCTTCTATTGCCGATATTGTTCGATAGACTTTTTCAAGCTTCCGCATAAGTACGAGAGATTATACTATGATTTCCTATATCTCCACGTAGAGAAGCTAACGGCAATGATGTGACTCTCAGTATACAAAATCGTACCGTATGCTATAACATGCGCTGGTGCACACAAGGAGGCCTGCCATGTATGTTCCGAATGTAAACGTGCTGTGGGCGTACTACATGCTTGCATCACTGAAGTTGACTGGACAATTTCTCTTCGACCTACAACAAGCCGAGCGTCGAGCAGCTCAGCAAGCGCTGCGAAAGCCATTCAAGAGCATGGGTAAGCGAGCCTCCACACGGAGGAC
>CAYWBR010000127.1:4566-5700 GCA_964456675.1 uncultured Bacteriovorax sp.
TTTTTTTGCATGAAGGAGATAGAATTAGAAATAGTTTTGAAGCGCATCCGAAGGGCCTGCACTCCGTGCAGGCCCTTTTCAATACAAAACCCCGCGCCATGGGCGCGGGGTTTTGCTAGACAACAACTACTTCAAATCAAATAGGTTTCTTGAAAATCGATGAAATGTGAGGAAAAGCAAGATTTGAGAGGAAGCAATAGTAAACTATTGTGACCAATCAAATCGCAGCTTTGACAAAGCAGTTCGCGATTTTCAAAAACCTACATCATTTTTACATCAATATTGACGCCCGAAGGAAGAGAAAGATTCGTCAACGCTTCAATCACTTTTGCTCCTGGATTCATGATATCGATGACACGCTTATGCATTCGCATCTCGAATTGTTCTCGCGCATCCTTGTGCACGAATGCAGCGCGATTCACCGTATACTTTTTGATTTCGGTTGGAAGTGGAATTGGTCCCACAACCTTTGCGTCGAAACGCAATGCCGTATCAATGATCTGCTTCACTGAAGCATCAAGTATCTTGTGCTCGTACGCACGAACACGAATCCGAAGTTTCTGGATTTCTTCGCTCACAGAGGCCTTCGTACTCTTTCGCTTCTTTGGCTCAGTTGTTGCTTTAGTTGTCATGGTTCAGTAATTAATGCTTCACGCTTTCGCGTTATTACGCAACAATCTTTGTTACGACACCCGCTCCTACAGTTCGTCCACCTTCACGAATCGCAAAGTTCTGCTGTTCCTCGAGTGCAACTGGTGCAACGAGCTTCACTTTGAACTTAGCTGTATCTCCTGGCATAACCATCTCTGTTCCCTCAGCGAGAGTAACATCTCCTGTTACGTCAGTTGTTCGAATGTAGAATTGTGGCTTGTATCCAGAGAAGAATGGTGTGTGACGACCTCCTTCATCCTTTGAGAGAACGTATACCTCAGCTTCAAATTCTGTGTGAGGATTAACTGAGCCCTTCGCTGCAAGAACCTGTCCTCGGTGTACATCATCCTTTGCAGTACCACGGAGGAGAATACCTGCGTTGTCTCCAGCCTGTGCCTGGTCGAGTTGCTTATTGAACATCTCAACTCCAGTTACAGTTGTCTTCGCTGTTGGCTTAATACCAACAATTTCAACTTCCTCACC
>CAYWBR010000128.1:0-4266 GCA_964456675.1 uncultured Bacteriovorax sp.
CGGGAATTGTGTTTATCCTAGCCTGGTATGCCTTGCATGACGATATAAAGGGGATAGAGTGGTATATGCTTTTTGTTGTGCCTATTGTATGGACGGTGGTCTGGTACATCTTCTTCTTTCTGATTCCGGTCAGATGGGTCACTCGTCTTGGTGCCGTATCCATCTATGCGCTGGTTCTATACATCGCCCTTTCAGCCAATAACATATTTAATGTTGCCAAAACAAAAAGCATCCAACTGGTGCGAGTCGCAAATGCAGTGAACCATATAGTACATATACTGACTCTCTATCTGTTTTTGCAAATCATGTATGCTTTCGAGCTCAGCTGGTATATGCAGCTCATGGGAATATTTCTCTATATGACTTTGATGTATACCCAATTTTATTGGGCGCAGCATCTGAGTACACAGGTGAGATCTGATATCCCATACCAATCTCCCTCAGTCCTCACAACTGTTGTAGCTACCTTCTTTGTCACGCTGAATGTGTTTATACCTATGTATTCTGTGCCGCTCAGAGCAGCGATCATAGCCGGCTTCGTATATATCCTGACAGGAGTTTTGAGTGTGCATATCCAGCAAAAGGTTTTCGTAGCATATTTGCGAGAATACATCATCGTATTGTGCGTATTGATTGGTATGTTTCTGTTCGCTATACAGTGGGTGCCCTGAGGAGGAGGGGAGAGCAAGGACTAAAACTATAGGTTAATGTGGATAACTTCAGGAGGGGGTAGGGAATACAAGTTTGATCACTGCAATCAAACTCAACCCAAATACAAAAGAATAAACGAGACTCTCGGAAGAACTGCGTGCATGAATATGTGCAATATCAGAAACCATCCAACTACACCCCATCAGAGCTGTCTATATACAAAGGGGAGCGACACAGCAAATGTCGTAATATGTATATCTTGCGATGTCTAAGTAGGAAGAGAAGAGAGATGGGCTTTTTCACTAAAATCTATTTATGTACAAAATCAGTGATATGAATCAATATTTCATTTTTCTCTTTTACCTTGTGTATTCGACCCTCTTTTGTGTGGTCGGCCAAACGGACTATTTTGCCTGTAAGCCTGGCTTTTAGGTGATTTTCTGGATGGTTACCTATCGCTTCTGTATTTGGTTTCCTCTCCCCCATCACTGTGATTACGCCCGATATCTTTGGGGGTGGTACAAAAGCACACTCAATCAACATGTGCGATGATTCTCACCAAATCATCATCTTGGACCGATCCATATGGAGTATATAGCCGGGTCACAGTGGTCAAATGCACAGTCACCTGTCTGGAAAGGGAGCGAGTGGTGTTGTGAGATGTATCGGGGCCTCAAAAAGCCATGAGCTCAGAGCCATTTTTTGTCCACTATCTGCGTTTGCCAAATATATGTGCGTGCACCTATCATCATCAAAGAACATGCATATATATTGGACGGAAATGAAGATTCTTGCTATACGAGTGCGCTATTTTCAAAGAGAAACACGCATAAAAGCGCTCACCTGGAAAAATACTGAAAAAGCTATCGGTTATTTGGCAGTTGCCCTCTCAGTGAGGATCTTCTTAAACTCATCAAAGCTCCCAAATCCTTGGATAGCTTCGCCATCGATATAAAATGATGGTGTGGCTTGGAGTTTTGCGGCAAGACCGGCTTGGACATCTCGCTCGACCTTTTGCTTGACGTTCGTTGAATCGATATCGTCTGCAAAGAGCAAAGTATCTAGACCCAGATCTGTCGCATAGTTTTTGAACTGCTCCCGAGGATCTTGTGACTTGGCCCACTCATCCTGTTTGCTAAACGCCACGTCAACGAATTCAAAAAACTTACCCTGCAATCCCGCTGCTTCGGCAGCCTGTGCAGCAACCTGAGCATTTTGGTGGATATTGATGAGCGGAAAGTGTCTGTACACAAAGGTGTACTGGTCGGTCATAAGCTTGGCAAAAGCAGGATCTGTTGCAGTTTCGCTCTTGAGGAACTCATGAAACGTCCGGCATGCGGGACACTGGAGATCAGAAAACTCGGTCAACACCCGTTGCCCGGTGCCTTTTGTATGATCAGCGATACTTGCTGAGTCAGAGGCGACTTTCTGGACCTTTGCTAGCTCAGGAAACGACTTTTCTACCACAGGATTGGTCGATGTATAGCTCACATATAAGAAACCAAGTACAAGGACGACGCATATGCCGATGATAATTTTGGTGTTCATAAGAGTGAGAAATAAACTGCCTAAGCTGACAATGAATCAGAGCCTCAAAAAGAAACCCCGCACCCATACATGTACAGGTACGGGGAAAACATTCGTAAATAAGAAATACGACTATCAAACAAGATGATTATTTCTTGTGTGCATCGTAATCAGGTTTGCTGACGAACTTGGTCAAGTTGCGACCATCTGAGGTTTTGCCTCGGAGTGCATAGCGAACTTGCTTTTTTCCGTCTTTAGTCACGCGCTCGTAGGTCACTCGCTCTACCATCGATGGCTCGAGCATGACTGCCTTGCGAAGCTTGACGTCATAGAATTTGATCATAAGTGTTATATTCACCTCCTTGAATTGAGAATACAGGCCATTGTACGTACGAATGAGGTCAAATGTCAAGTTATTCGAGCTCAAGCGATTTTCACAGAGCCTTGTTTAGCATGGTATAATGACCTAAAGTATGCTTATTGATGAAGCCACAATCACCGTGATCGCAGGCCCTGGAGGCTCGGGTCATGTGGCTTTTTACAATGGCAGGGGAAAACCATGCGGAGGTGATGGAGGACAGGGTGGACACATCTACGCTGATGTCAAACCCCAACTCTCCTCTCTCTATACCTATCTCGAGCGCAAAGAGTACAAGTCTGATCGGGGCGAGGATGGAGGCTCGTTCAACTGTGCGGGTAAGGATACTCCACCGATGACGCTCTATTTCCCCGCAGGCACGGTACTGACTGATTTGGAAACGGGCGAAGAAATAGATCTATCCTCAGTACAACTTCCCTATTTACTGTGCAAGGGTGGTCATGGCGGTTGGGGCAACTCTCACTTCAATCTCGCAAACAACGCATTGTTTGACCGGGCCAATGACGGCCGACATGGCGAGACACGACGCTTCAAAGTCATCATGCGACTCATCGCTGATGCGGGTCTCATCGGATTTCCAAATGCGGGTAAAAGTAGCTTACTCAACGTCCTGACAGCTGCACACGTTCGAGTCGCTGATTATCCCTTTACGACACTTGAGCCAAACCTGGGAGTATTGTATGGAAATAGTGGATATACCCGTGTAGTGCTTGCAGATATTCCTGGGCTGATCGAAGGCGCATCTGAGGGCAAGGGACTAGGACACAAATTCCTCAAACACATTGAAAAAGTGTCACTTCTCCTCCACTGTATCAGCAGTGAATCAGATGACCCCCTGCGTGATTATAAACAGATTCGGACCGAACTAGGCGCATATAATCCCGCACTTCTTGAAAAAAAAGAACTGATTATTTTCACCAAAAGTGACCTGTGGACCGATCCAAAAAAAGACGAAAAAAGGCTTCTCAATGATCTGAAGTCTATCAAACACGAAAAAATCTGTGTGAGTATCGCAGATGATGAGTCGCTCAGCAATCTAGCTGAGATGGTGGTTTCAGCTTTGAAGAAATAAGGATTTTCACTTCAACGTGGGCCCAACAGAAAGTATTTCTCTTCACCGGGATTTTCAAAATACACTTTTCGATCTTGTTCAATCAACTCCTCAAATTTTTCGAGAGCCTCCAATAACTGCTCTGGTGAGTCTACGATCTGGAGTATCCGCAACTCATCGGGGCGGATACGCATACTTTCAGAAAATGCATGGATGATATTCTCCCAAAACTTTCCATACAGCAGAATCGGTTTGTGATAACCGAAATAGATACGAGAGACGACCCAACACATCGCAAACTCACTGATGGTGCCGGTGCCACCATTGAAAAATATATATGCATCCCCCAGCTCCATGAGCTTGCGGGTACGCTCAATATAATTTTTTTCGCTAAACATCTGATCGGCTACGACTGCGTGCTCTTTACCCTCAAACGTTGTGGCATAGTCAGGCTCAAGATACACGGCGATCGTCTTCCCGCCTCCTTGTTTGGCACCTCGGGTGGCTGCCATCATGATTCCTGGTCCCCCACCGTCAACGACTGTGAGCCCCTCTTCAGCACATATCTTGGCTACTTGGAGTGCTTGTTGATAGTCATGTTCAGTTTTTTCAAGCACTGCGCCTCCAAAGATGGTGACAGATTTGAGTGTATTCATAG
>CAYWBR010000128.1:4366-5631 GCA_964456675.1 uncultured Bacteriovorax sp.
CCACTGAGTTTTCAGTCTATCTTGTTCTCCCTCAGTTAGCAAGTACTTTTCCATCCCATCAGCCGAGCGTTTTCGGGTGATTTCCCCGAGGACGAGAGCTGCGCAAACAGAGATGTTAAACGATTCTATGAACCCAGCCATAGGTATGTGTAGGTGATGATCGCTTTGTGACGATACATACCCGCTCACACCTGTATGCTCGTTGCCGAATATGAGCGCGATACGTGGGCCCAAAGTGGGGAGTGATGGCGCATATAGATTGATTTGACGTTCTGGATAGAGATGTGTTGCATAGGTCGCATATCCATCACGTTTGAGTTCTTCTATGCACTCACGACTCGTAGCAAATGATTTGATCGTCAGCCACTTGTTTGCGCTGGATGAGGAAACTCTCCCGACCTGGCGAGGGCTGTATTTTTGCCTTTTTTCAAAGATAAAGTACGCCGTTTGAAAGCCAAATCCATCCATCGTCCGGAGCACTGCGGCAGCATTGTGTGGATCGTAGATATCTTCAAATACTACGATACCTTGCTGACGGCGAGCGAGCACTTCCATGATTTTTTGGGTACGTTTTTGGGTAGTCACTGCAGTACAGTATACTCATCGACGTACGATAAGTTGAATACCTCCTCAGTCCGAATGTATGATTGATGTGTGATACGTCTCCTCATCCATGTGGTCATGCTCATACCGCTGGTCACCTTCGCTCAGTTTTATGAACCGCATGAGCTGCCCAAGGCGATAACATTCATTGTATGTTGCCTGATTTTGTCTTCTGTCTCTCTTGGGATACGGTTCAAGAACAAGCTTGTTCTGGGTAAAAAACCGTTTCGCGTACCTCCCCTTAGCGAGTGGTCAAAACCAGTCCTCCTCTATCTTCTTTTTCTAATTTTGTTGGGAGTATCGAGTCTGATCAATGGTGAATTTGAGCAGGGATTCCTTGGCCAGCCATACCGGTATCAAGGGGTGCTCTTTTTCCTCTGTTGTGGCGCACTTGCTTTGTCAGTCTCTCAAACACAAGGGAAACCACAACTCATAAGCGAGTGGATGAAGATGGTCGCTGTCGTGGGCTTGATTTCAAGTGTGATTGTGATGGTTCAGTATCTCCAGATCTACTTATTTCACATTCCTATTCTAGCCTATGCGGGTCGTCCAATCGGCACATTTGGCAATCCAAACTTTGCCGGAGGATATTTGGCCCTTTCGTATGCATTCGCTTATGTAGCAAGTCCATCGCGTAAGTTCAAAGTCATAGCAACTCTCGT
>CAYWBR010000129.1:0-5608 GCA_964456675.1 uncultured Bacteriovorax sp.
CTGATAATCCACCTTTAACTTTCGCAATTACTGTTCCAGTTAGAGGCTCGCCTGATTCACAAGCAAGAGAGATTTTATCCCATGCTTTAAGAATTTCAGCTTTGTCTTTAGAAAGAATTAGGTTCCCCATGTGAGACTCTAGTCTTTCTAAGTAAACTTCGATTTCGTCATTAGCTTTAATTTTTAATGACCCGTCGTAGTTTTGGAATTCTTTCACTGATACAAGTCCTTCTTGTTTGTAACCGATGTCAACAGTTACATAGTCCTGACCAATAGAAATGATTCTTCCCTTGAACACTTCACCTTCAGCGAAATTTTTCGCTACGTTTTGTGTTAAGAGATTTGAGAACTCAGTTGATGGTTTAGTTTCAACGTCTTCACCAATGACAACGTCGTAACCTTGCATCCACTTTGCTTTAAGTTCTGTAGTTTTACCCATAAATATACCTCGAGAGAAATTTCAATAGACCTATTAAAAATAGGCGCCACTTTTGCGTTAAAAACGCGCGAATGAACTTGTCCGATGGTTATACACGAAGTTAAGGCCTAAGTATATGAAAAGTTTAAACAAAGTGGTTTAAATACTTATGTGAAAACAATGGGTTACTTTTTAAATAACCTATTTCTTCTTTGAACAATACGGGTATAGAGACCTAATAAATTGGTGCGGTAATTGGATTGAGAAAATTCTTTTTCAAAAAAATATTTAAAGACCCTAGTTTTTTCTGCATATTGATTATTTCCCGCCAACATCTTCTCCCACTTTTCTCTAAGCTCCCTTGAATCGTTCATTTTATAGGTCTCCCCAATGCCTTGAAACTCACGGACCAATTCGTTAGAAGAAAAATTCCTTATAAATATTACTGGAACGTCAGCCAATATGGCCGAAATCGCAAAATCTTCAACAAGCTCATTTTGATCAATGCAAACCCACATATGAATCGAGCGTTGTACAATATCCACATTGCGAGTTGTAACAAAAACTAAATCATCTTCTAGTTTATGTTCCTTAATAAATTTTGCCATCGCCTCAAAAAGTGGGATTTCTTTAAAATTTACATGCGACATTAGCACTAATTTACTAACTTTACCTGTCGTTGTTTTTTGCTTTAAAACCTCCAGCGCACAAAAAAGTGGCTGTAAATTTTTCAACTCCTCGCTAGCTGGCGAGATATAAGCCCCCACCAAAAAGTGCTCGTCGTATTGTTCGAAAATTTTTTGAACGTCGCTTAAAGTTTTTATTTCCTCATCGCTTGGAACAACTTCTGCGGTAATAGGCAATCCAAAGTACTCAATTTTTTTTACAGGTAATTGCAGTCCACCAATTGCATCGTTTTTCAAATGCTTATTAAGTAATACGAGGCAATCAATTCTTGTTATGATCGGACGATACCAAAACCCTCTAAGTTGTTTTTCTACAACGTGATCCAGCGACAAGACAAAAGAGACCATAACTCTTCTTTGTAGCTGAAATGAAATCGAAAAAAGTAAAGCCACGTCATAGCAATGGACGATATCAATTTTTCGTATATCGATAATTTTTTTAATGGGAAGATGTTTATGAAATCTTGAAAACTTATTCAAAAAATGTTGCTCGGCCGGAATAAATTCAATATCAAACAGCATTAACTTTTGATGAAATAATGAGTTTTTGTCAGCAATAACTAAAACAGAATACCCGTTTTCTTTTGCAATCAAGATATCGCGCAAAGCTACTCTTTCACGAGTAGACCAGTTTTCTCCTGGGCAAATAAATAAAATGGATCGTGTATTCGAAGTCACCAGGTCCCCTTTCAAAAATTATTTAATTCTTTCTCCTGCCTTATACTCTACCATCTCGCCATTAATCGAACCTATTTTTACTTTTGCCTGAAATTTTAGTAGCTTTCTTAATGCATCATTTGAATACCAGAAAAAAATATCTCCACTTTTCTTTAATACTCCAGGAAAATGAGTTTCTGCCTTAATTTTTATTGCTGAGACTTCTTTATCCATAATTTCAATTTGCTCTTCGCCGACAACTTCTACTTTTAATTGCCAAACTTTTCCCCTGGTTATTACAGGAAAATCGTACCGATCTCCCTTCTTGAGCGGAAGACCTCTTACAAATTGAAGCGCCGAAAATGAATCTTGTGCATACTTAGGAATATAAACATCAAGTTTTTCATCTTTATTAGAATCTTTTTTAATTCGTTTATAGAATGTATATGTTTTCAATTTTTGAAAATCAAATAACTGCAAATCATCTACGTCTTGTTTTTTTTCTCTTTGAATTAAGGTGTATTTAATCGGTAAAAAGGTATCTTTTTCTACAAATGTATTAAGTTGATCATCAAGCCAATAAAAATAACTATAAGAATCACTTGATTTAAATCGTGCGTGATAATTATAGGCGATCTTATTATTTATATTCATCACACTTTTAGATGTTATCGTAATATGACCAGCCGTTACTCCTAGATATTTTACTGACAAAATGGATTGTTCACCTTTAAAAAAGAAAGGTGTAAACATTCTCCATATGGTCTTCGATTGGTTGTCATATTGGATATATTCTTTAGGAAAATCATCAGGGTATTTGCCTGTTATTTTTTCAACCTGCTCTTCAGGTTTTAGTACTTCACTTTTTGAATCTGCAAGCTTCTCATCGCTTATTTTTGCATTTTCTTTTATGACACTCGTATTTAACTTTTCACCTTTCTTCTTCAGCTTTTTATCATTTGAAGAATGGATCTTTTTATTATCTGAAAGTACTTGAGGGGAAATAGAAGTAGTGGCGACAATTTCTTTTTCCTTAAAACTTTCTACATTAACGCTATCGGTGTTCACTTCAAAGGAAGATACTAAATCTTTATGGTTTTCACTCAGTAATTGTTTTTTTTCCTCTTCAAAATTTGAGGCACAACTGCCAAGAGTTGCCGCAAAACATACCCAAAAAATCAATTTACGCTTATTGAATAGCATCTAGAACATCCTATTATTTAAACTTTCTATATTTTTAACTGAGAACAAGCCATCAATTAAATATTTCACTTCTTCTTCCGACTTTAAAAACGCTACACCAATATCTAAAAAACAAAAAATTGGATCATCCACAACTTGCTTTATTCGTACTATATCTTTTTCTGTTGTAATAATTAGCGCATCCTCAGATTTTGCGTAATCGATAAAACTTTTTAATTCTTCTAATTTAAAATAATGATGATCAGGAAAACTCTCTGTTGTTAAAATGACTGCGCCCAAATCCTCAATCATTTTGAAAAAAGATCCTGGACTCGCTATTCCGGCCAAACAGATTACTTTTTTTCCACTCAGACCACTTGCCGGCATTACTTGATTAAAAGAGCTATCAATAATACCGTTTGGTTTATAAAAAATTTCGGCAATTGGAGTTCTTGGAGCTAAGTATGGTCTTATTAATTTTTTCATTGCCATTTTTTTTTCTTCATCAACTAAATCGGCCCTAGCAAGGACAATCAAATCCGCATCTTTAAGCGCTGTTAGGCTCTCTCGCATTAAGCCTGATGGCGCAACTTTATAAATCGACATGGGTTGCAACAGATCAAACAAAACAAAATTCAAATTTCTTTTAATTGTAATGTGCTGATGCCCATCGTCCAACACCACTAAATCTGGCTTTTCTTCCGAAAAATAATATTCTAAATTCTGGGCCCTTTTCTTACCGACAACGACTGATGCGTTTTTTAATTTTCTTGCATAGAGAAGAGCTTCATCACCATACTGAATCGGATCGGGAATCATTTTGGAATTTGATTTAATGAGACCATGAGAGTTTTCAAGTTTTCCCTTATATCCTCGCATCAAAATCATGACTTTCTTATTTCGTTTGGCCACGTATTCTGAAATCCATAAAGTAAATGGAGTCTTTCCCGTTCCTCCAAATGTTAAATTCCCCACCGAGATAATTGGAACATGGAACGAGTGCTGTTTTTTTATCCCATAATCGTAACAAAATCTCCTGGTACGCGAGAGACCATCGAGTATGCCACTAAGAATAAAAAATAATATCGTTTTAAAAAATTTTAAAATTTTCATCTACTTTCTTTGTAATAAATAAAATGAGCAGCCGATTTATGAATCTTTTATAATTTGGGCCATCAGCTTTGGTAAATCAATACGATCACCCTTTACTAGCATTTTGGTTTGCCCTAATTTACGCCAAAGATTTTTTAATTGACTGTCGTATGATTGATTATAAGCCCAATTTTCAAACCATGAAACTAGGTTGAAACTTGTCACCTGATCTTGAATAAGCTCAGGAAAAACCGAGGATTCGTGTACAATATTTGCGAGGCTAATTGGTCCCTTATAAGGCACAAAGGTATGAAAAATAAATTCGTTTAAAAGTGAAGTTTTATATGTAACCAAGGTTGGTATTTCATAAAGTGCACAGGCAAGCGTAACAGTTCCGCTAGCAGCAAAGCAAAAATCGTTATCGCGCAAAGCCTTTACCAAATCCTCATTCCAATAGACGGAGTCAAACACCTCATCATACGCAGAATAGAGAGAGGAATCAACACTTGATGATTTTACTATGCTAACTTTGATTTCATGGTGGATTCGCAGCTCTTTTACCGCCTCAGCAAAAACAGGTAAGAGATTTTTCACTTCAAAATTTCTACTTCCAGGCAATAGCAAAAGTTTTTTAATCGAATATTGGTTTGTACGATCAATCGGCTCTTTATTTAAATCATTTTCATAATGAGTTAATAAAGGATGATCTATTGAAATAACATTTCTCACTCCTCGATCCATAAACCATTTTTTCTCAAAAGGTATGATCGTAAAAAGTGTATGAACATCTCGCTCTAAGGACTTTACTCGATATTCCTTCCACGCCCAAGCCTGAGGGGCAACATAGTAAAGAACCTTGACTCCTTCTTTTTTCAACTCTTTCGCTAGTTTCATATTAAAGGATTGAAAATCAATAAGAATGGCGGTTTTACAATTTCTTTTACGAACCTCAGATAAAATATTATTTAAAGCTTCCTTGTAAAAAGGAATTTTCTTTATAACTTCGCTGTAACCCCACGTCGAAAATTCATTTAAATGATAGCAAAGCTCTAATCCTGCATTTTTGAGTTCATCACCACCGACACCAAAAAATGCTGTATTAGGCGTGAGCGTTTTTAGCTGGTAAAAAAAACTCATTGCATGTTCTTCACCAGACTTCTCTCCTGCGATAATCAGACAACTTTTCATCTTATGCCTACAAAGTTACTTCGCGATGCTTAGTTGCACTTTCTAAAACTTTATCAATTAATCGAACTGCGAGTATGCCATCCTCCAATGAAATAATCGGGGATTTATTGTTTTTGATAGATTCATAAAAGTGTTGATGCTCTAGCATTAAATGATCTCGTTTTTCATAGGGAATAGTTTTAGTAAACTCTGGTCCTTCGAAACTGCCACGAGCTTCTGTGATTTCATTTTTCATTAAATCGATATGCAGTGTTCCTGTTGTATTGGAGATTTCTAATTCACGAACTTCTTTTGTTTGATTTCTTCCAACAGTAATCGTTGCCCTATGTCCTGAATCAAATTTAAAATTAGCAGACATATAATCAAACTTATTTGTTCTCATTTT
>CAYWBR010000130.1:0-5598 GCA_964456675.1 uncultured Bacteriovorax sp.
ATTCAAGGAAAACTATAACCATGCCCGAACTACCCGAAATGGTCAGGGGCAATTATCAGATCTTGAAATTTTAGTAGTTTGTAATTGAATTGCTAGTCTTCTTATTCACAATGCTTCAAAGAATTTAATTTTATCCAACAAGAAAATCGGAAAAACATTTCCAAGATGAATTTTGTAAAATAAAATTTATTATGAAGAGAAAAAATCTAATATTTATTTTTACACTACTTAGTGTAATGATTTTGGGATATTCATATTTCATAGAAACTAATTGGCCAGAAATAACTCGTCATCAAATTAATCTGAAAGCTAATTCAAATAAAAAACTTAAAATCATTCAAATTTCTGACTTACACACGAAAGGAATTCGCACAATTGAAGAAAAAGTAATTAGGGCAATTCAAAGTGAAAAACCCGACTTCATATTTTTAACAGGAGATATTGCAACACCAGGTGGAACAAATTCCAGTTACGAAAAAGTTTTAAAAAAACTAATGGCTAAAAAAGCAATTTACTACATTCCTGGAAACTGGGAAGACTGGGAGCCAATATCAGACCTCTCTGATATTTTAAAAAGAAACAATATTATCGACCTAACAAACAAAACGATAATGCTAGATAAGAATTTATGGTTAGCAGGCTTTGCTGATGCCCCAACAGGAAATCCAGACTTGAGGATTTTAAAAAATATCCCTAGTGATTCAAAAATAATTTCCATTTTTCATTCCCCAATATTTTTTGATGAAGTCTCAAATTCAATAGATTTAGCATTTACAGGCCATACCCATGGTGGCCAAATTCGCTTACCGCTAATTGGCTCTATTGCCCTTCCTCCTGGTTCTGGAAGTTATGACCAAGGATGGTTTCAAAAAAATCGAGCAAAGATGTATGTTAACCGCGGAATTGGAACTTCAATTGTTCCATTTCGATTTCTTTGTAGGCCAGAAATTAGTGTTTTTGAAATTAACTATTAACCTAGATTATTGGGAATATTTTTATCTTTTTTAGACACTGGAGTTTCATCTCCTTTCACTATTCTGATTTCATAGAAAGGATATTTTCCCGATTGGATTTCAGATATAAATTCACTTCTTGATAAGATTACTGATTTCTCAAAATCAAAATATGAAAGATTTTTACCTTTCTTTGATTCTTTAACTACAAATACTTTATTTTTTAAATTGATCTTAATCGATGATACCTCATTAATTCGAGGATCACTTTCTGGATCAATAATAAATTCACCATTTTTAAGTGCTTTTAAAATCAATTTAAATAGTTTTAGCTTTCCAGAAGTTTTTAAACCTAATTTTCGACCTATTCGATTATTCCATAAATCCATATTCTTAGAATTAGGACTATTGGAACTTGAGTTACCTCCAAAAGGTACTAATTCATTCATGTCACCTAAAATCTCTGTGACTTTTTCACCATATTCTTGCGTAAATATACCTGCAGTATATGCATGTCTTATAGCATCTATGTCGTTGTCGTAAAATTCCCCACTCGACAAATCAAAAGAGCCATCATTTTTTCTAGGAAGCTTTCTAATAAACCTATCCGCAAATTCATAAGATTCATTTTCACAAGTTGCTTTTAGAGCCAATATGTTTAACTTTATCATCTGTTTAACTTTTAAGCTGCCAGTTTAAATTCAATTTTATCGTATTCTACAATCGGTTTTTTAACATTACGCCCACCAACTTTCATTTCTTTTAATTTTAAAACGCCAAATTCTTCAAAGAAAAGAATGATTTTATTCAAGTTAGAAACATCTAGGTTACATAGCTTTGCCAACTCATAAACTGATCGCGGCTTATAAGTAATGATCATTGATAAAAGGTAAATATTCTTAACAAATCTCTCGAAATCTTTTTTATTATCAAAAGAAACTTCGAAATGCTCATCTTTTAATTGGCCTTTTCTAGCAAGCTTTAATGCATTTTTAAAATCATCTAAGGCTTCTGTTGATGTTTTAATTGAAACGATTAATGACTTCATATTTTTATCTCCAAATGTTCAAAAACTAGACTTTTAAAATCTTCTATTAATTTATCTTCGCTAACAAATTCATATGGCAATTCTGTATTATCAATATGAATATGTGGTCCTTTTGGATGATGGTTATCAAGAAGGACTCTTTTTTTCGTTTTTATATCAAAACAAATTAAGCCGTACTTTATTCCATCGGGATATTTCTTAGCGTCGCTAACCTCATGAATCATCAATTCGATTACATAACGATTTTTGATAGTGAGCTTATTAGAATATTTTAAGACTGCCTTCATGTTGGTAATTTTATACCAATATATGGTTTTAATCAACGTCTTTCAGGGATTACAAAGTGCAACATTCTTCAACCTTACATCTAGCACAAATAATATTTTTCAATATAATAGTGGAGCAAAATTATTATATTTGATAATTTAGTCGGAAAAAGTCGGAATGAAAATTTCCGACCTATTTTCATTAACAATTTTAATAAGATAAAAACATATGCCCGAACTACCCGAAATGGTCAGGGGCAATTAATCAATCGAGAAATTTTAGTAGTTTGTAGTTGAATTGCTAGTCTTCTTCTTCACGATACTTCATCAGATTTAATTTTATCCAACGAGAAAATCGGAAATGTGTAAGGAAATACTTTAAATTGTTTCCTTACACAAAATTATTATTTTTTAGCTTCTTGAACGATGTCATCTTGATCTTTCAAATGACGATTATGATATTTTCCGAACGGCATTGTCCCAAATACCATTATATTTAATCTTTGTGCAATTGGAACGTAATCTACAGTCGCTGAATTTATTGCTGTTACAATTAAATCAGCCAATATATTTCCTGAATTTGACGTTGTTGGGACAACGTACTCCTTGCGTTGATTCCAAAGCACATTCCCAGTCTTTGCTGAAGTAATTGTACACTCTAGTTCGACAGTTACATTTCCACCAACTACAAAATAATTTGTATCCCACTTGTGTATTGTTACAGCTAAAATTGCATCAGTTCCAAACATTTCTTTGTATTTCATTGGAGAGATGCCCTTAAGTTGATCACCTAATGTAATCCCTTCTCTTTTGAAAAATTCATCAGTTATTTCAATTGGAAATACATAAAAGCCACTATTACTTAAAGGTTCCGCTACAGTAGAGGAATAAAGCAGTTGTGCTTCAGCTGAAGTTGTTTTATTTACAATTGGTAAGAATAAAATACTTGAAGGCATTTCACCATACATTCCTGGGTAAAGCGTTTTCTTTGCAGATCCACATGAAATCAATGAAAACAAAGCGATCAAAAAAATTAAGTACTTCATTATTTTTTCTCCTTTTTGCCTGATACAATATCCATTAGCCTAGTTATCAATGTCTTTGATTCTGGATATGTTTCAGCTTCAAGTGAAAAATAGTTTGTTGCAGATTTTTGATCCTTTTCATTCATAAACAAGGCTCCTAGTTCAGCTTGAATTCCCGGAGGAGGTCTCAGGTTCATTTCTTTGGACTTCGTAAGAATTGTTTGCAATTCGTTTTTATGCTTAGCTAAGTTTTCAGGTGAAGGGTTCTTTCTGTATTCATAAAGAGTTTTAGAATAATTTCCCCAATATAATCCAGATTCACTTACAGTTGCACATCCACTAAGAATTAATAAACAATAAATTAAAAATAAATTTTTCATAAGTTCACCTCGAAAGAATTTCCTGGAGTTACAAAGAAATTTCTTTGAATAATTACATTACCGTCACGAATTATTTTAATCGAATGAGTTCCTTCATTGATTTGAAGTTTACTTGCATTAATTCCATCATCTAATTTATATTCTTTTGTATCAGTCCCCAAAATAAGTGGTTGACCATTGTCAATTATAACTTGTTCTTTTTTAGAATCACCTTTAATTAATACATACGAATAACTTTCTACTTGATTGACTGTAAAGTTTTTTCCACCGCAGGAAAAAAGAAATAAAGACATAATAGAATAGATTATTAAATTTCTCATTTTGTATTCTCCATTACTTCGAACTCATTTAAATTACCCTTAATAGATCCACTTACGAGACTGCAAATAGAAATTTCATTTTGATCTTTTCCAGATGTAGAAACAACTTTCAATTCTGCAATCTTTTTACCAGGTAATTGAACATTAATTCCAGTCTGAGGATTTTTAATTTTTTTGCCAATCGTAAATACTCCAAATGTATTACCAGATTTAATCCCTTGAGAGTTTCCTCCAGCTATAATGTAAGAGTCATCTTCTTTAGATAAGATATGACTCTTCCAGGGGTGATCTAAAAGATTTTCAATTAAATTGCTAACTAATTTTGAAATTGCTGCAGACAACGCTTTGTCATCCAAAGTTGAATCATATCCAGCTTCTTCCCCAACGCCTAAAGTTTTTCCAACCTCTGACATGGCTTCACCTTCCCCTTCCTGTGAAAAAAGTATTTGTCCGGTTTTTACATCAACTAATCTAACATTAACTTTTGCGTATACTTTTTGTTTCAAGGTTCTAGAAAATACTCCTACTTCTGATGTATCTTTTCGACCAAATTCTGATACTGAACCAATAATTAATTGATCAGCTCCAACTAACTCATTATCTATTTTAAAAGTTTCTTGTTCTTTTTTTATTTTTCCCAAGTCTGCTCTCTCAATCATTAAAAATTTTCCAGTAGAGGAAAGCCTCGAAGACAAAATATCCATAGCTTGTTTGCCTACGGTATCTTCACTTTCATTTCTTAAAAAACTTCCTCCATGCTTCGTCTCGTTAGAAAATCTTGCAATTGCCACTTTTCTTTTTAAACTATGTTCAGCATTGTTTTGAATTGTAGGGCTAATCTGTGGTGTATTGTTTTTAACCACTGTAACTTTTTCATCTGTAACAGTTGCACATCCAACGATAGCACTAATTACAAAACCAAATAAAACTTGTGTTTTCAATTAATCCTCCAAAAAAAAATTATTTATAAAATTGTACATTACATTAAGTTAAACATAAGAAGAATTCATTCATTTTAGAATAAATTAAGCTATTCCTGACTATTTTACTCATTGCCAATTGACAAATATGTGCGGGTTGCCGTACAATGCAATTATGAAGCAACTTCAAATCTTAAAGACACCTGAATTCATTAATTGGCTAAATAAGCAGGCACCTAAAACTAAGGCCATTATTACAGCTAGACTTGATATGCTCTCGCTAGGGCATTTTGGTGATCATAAAAGGTTTGAAGGATTAATTGAATTAAGATGGAAGAATGGAACTCGAGTCTATTCTTTTATGTGGGGTAATACGATTGTCGTTGCCCTTAACGGAGGAAATAAAAATGGCCAAGATCGCGACATCAAAAAAGCAAGGAAAATCCGCGACGAAGTCCTTGAAGGTACACGCACCATTCAAGAGTAAAATACTCAAAGACTCTGAAGTCGTTGCCGATACACTTTTAGAATGCATTAAGACTGGCGATCTAGAATCGTTCAGAGAAGTATTGTTCGCTCATTTAATGACTGTGAATAAAATGGCCCTAGCAAAGAAAGCAGGAATAGGAAGACGCACTCTTTATGATCTAATTGATCCAAAGAAAGAATTTAATCCAGAGCTCTCG
>CAYWBR010000131.1:0-5526 GCA_964456675.1 uncultured Bacteriovorax sp.
GCCTCAAGAGGCTTTCCCGCGATGCTGATGCTTGAAAACAACATTAAAAAAACAAAAAGTGTCAGAAATTTCATCTTCGACCTCATTTAATTAAAAAAACTAACCAACGATTTCTGACAACTAATCGACAAAATTTATTCTTTACTTTAATGTTTTGAGGTAAATAGCTAAAATTTCGAGTAGCCTTGTAAGAAAAATCTTAAGACACTCTGTAATTACTGATACTTGCTGATTAAATGAACTGGCTTATATTAAAGATAATTAGTAAGGACAATCTTTACCTGAATACTTTAACCATTCAGGTAAATCAAAACTATCCTCGGGATAACCGCTGGCCAAGTGAATTTGCTTAAAACCTTTCTCATTTAAAATTTTTGCGAAATCTTCTCCGCTAATTTCATTATCGCCGAGACTACTGTCGATATAAATTCGTGTACTCTCTTTAGAGATTGAAGAAGTATTAAAAAAATTAATTCTGGTAACTGGACAAGTGTAAATTCAGTTAAAATTGGAATTGGTAATTGGACTGCAGTAGTTCAAAAAGAGTGCTTCGATAAAGAATGGAGTGAAGAAGAAATCGCGATCCTTTTAAAATCCCAAACATTAAAATCCACAAATTCACTTAAGCAATAAAATTTCATGAAAAAAATTATATTTTAATTGTTTCTGCTATACTAATTATAGTTGCTTTAATTATCGGGGTTAGAATCATTAAAAATCCAACTAATCAAAAAATATTAAAAATATGGTCACCAAGAGTGCCATTTTCTCTAGACCCTCTTGATTACGATGCACTTGCTCATCATATTTGTTTTCGTTCTGTCTATTCTTCCCTTGTTACTGATTATAAACTTGGAGAAATTAAAGGTGTAGTTGCTTCTAACTGGGAAGTTAATACCGATAAAAACGTTTGGATTTTTCATATCCGTGATAACTTAACTTTCTCTAATGGAAAACAAATAACGGCCAATGAAGTTACTCTAAGTTTAAATAGAGCTGCGCTCATAATGCAAAAAGAGAAATCAGAATCAGGTTTATTAGAAAATCTAATCGGTGTTGAAAATATCAATTCTGCTGATTCATTGATCGAAGGGATATCTACTAAAAACAACTCTGTGATTTTAAAATTTAAAAAACCAATGACAGACGTCCTTGAGAAAATAAGTTTTGGCTTATACGCAATTACAAGTTCCGAGAACTATCATCCAAAAACAGGTGAATGGCTCGACAAAAAATCTCTAATTGGAAGTGGCGCTTACATCGTAAGAAATTGGAGTGAAAACGAGCTAGAATTAAAACTTAGAACTGATTACCCGAAAGAATTAACTCTTAGTCATCCAATTCATACAGCTAAATACAGCTTTGCAAAAGAGACAATATTAGAATCTGATATCGTAATTGAATTTGATGATGCTCTTTCAATTGACGACCAGTTTAAATTCCATGGCCCGGTGAAATCTGCAATTCGATATATTCAATGCGAGAGCTGGAATGTCCCAGGAAGTATTTGCAACGATCGTGAGACAAGAAAAACTCTTCGTGATGAGTTTTATAATAGTTTAAAAAACAAATACACTACTGTTAAATCGTTTTTACCTCTTGCAATTAAAGGCACCAAAGAATTTGAAATGCCAACTCTACAACAGATGAACATTTCAAAAGACTATCAAAATAAAACTTTTTCAATAAGCAAAGTGAACCCTTCATATAAATCTGGAATAAATAAAATCAAGATTACTGCTCAAGAAGCATTCGATTTAGGAATGAATTCGGTTGCTCAAAGTTTTGATTTTAAACTAGAAACTTTTACTCCTGATCCAAAAGCACCTTTATCTGGGAATGTTGATTTTCGTTTTAGAATGACTGCTATTCTAGTCGACTCTCCCAGTCACGATATATTGTTTATGTTTAACTCTGCCCATGGGATTAAATTGCCAGATGAGTTTGGTGAAATAAAAAAATATATTAATAATGATGATAATTTTTCAGCAGTTAAAGTAAATGAAATGCTTTGGGATCAAGCTATCATTTGGCCAATTGGACATATGGCACTTGGCATTTGGAAAAAAGAAAATACCGTTAGTTTTTCAAACTACAATTTAATTCTGCCGCCGTTGGATTTGCAATGGATTGAATGGGAATGATTTATTTAAATTTAGCTCCGTTTAAATATAACAAATTAATTAACCAACCAAATTCACCTATTCAAAAACTCGATATTCTCGAATTAAAAGATATTAATGGTAATCCATTTTTTGAAGTCCACGGCTATTTACGGCCTGAATTAAAACTTGGCTTAACCGAAAAATCTAAAATCTATGGTGACTGTGATGCAACTGGAAGTGATAAATATCTGCATATTGCTACTTGGAAATGTATATCAGAATTACTTGAAAGATGGGCCATTTCAAATTGGTGGAGAGAAAAAATATCTTGTACTATCTTAAGACCACATGGCGATAAATCTTTTGGTATCATTAAATTGGATATTGATCCAAAACATGGGCATGTGGTTATTACATATAATGAAGCTAAAAATAAAAACAATAATTTTTTTTACTACGGCTTTTCCCATGGACAAGATGAAGAAAAAGCAATTAATAAAGCAACTGTCGAAATGCTTCGAAACAAAAGAGCAATCAATCTTCATAAACAAGTCTCGCTAGATGGAATTAATGATAAACGCTTAATTTACTTTTCAAGTAAATTAGGTTTTGAACACTTCTCCTCAAAAACTAGAGCACAAGTAGAATCCATTGAATTGCCGCCTTTAATAGTCGATAGTGAAATTGTAGGCGAATGGAGTAAGTTTGCAACGACTTGGCGATGTTTGTTTCCTGATACTGAATATAATTGGAATGACCCTACTCATTTTATGTTCTAATTTTTTCTATAACTCTTTCAACTGCCAATAAAACATTGCACATAAAATTTTAGAAGTAAGACCTTATCTAAGTCCTTTTTTAAGCTCAGAGCTACATCTATATCCGGCTTCACCGCTGTTGTGAGTTTTCCAGCGCAGTTAAAGCAATCGGCATAAAGAGGCTTTCCCGCGATGCTGATACTTGAAAATAACACCAAAGAAATAATAAAAGATTTCATGTGCTTAATGTGAATAGCGTATTGAATAGATAATTATAGCAAAGGATGAATAGACCAATTCTCTATTCGCATGCCCCTACTTTTTAGTATCTCTTCATAGAGGTCTCTATTGAGCTCAAAGCTAGCTCCAAAATATAATGGCAATATGTATTTTGAGTTTAACTTTGTAAAAAATCTATTTTTTATTACATGATTGTTAATTTCAAGTTCTAATTGATCACAATTAAGAGCATATTCAACTTTTCTTTGAGAACTATTGGACAGCATTTTCTGTAGCCATTGATTTGTGGAATATGAGTTAATTGACTTTAAATGATTCATTAAAAGAGTTTCTTTGGCCCTACTCCTGTCTCCATAATAAAATCTTGGCACAACCCAAGTTGTTTCAAGCATAGTTGATTCCTGAGCTGCACATTGAATTAAAAAAGTAAGATCTTTACAGTTTATTTTTGATGATAAACCTAGATAGCACTCTGCTGATTTAAGCTTCTTCTTTACTGACAAAACAACTGCAACACTTGGATCAATTGTCTGAAGTTTAAAAAAATACCATTCGGTATCATTATCTTTAAATTCTAATAAAAGCTCATTTTTTAATGATGGCAAAAAAAAGTGCATTAAAAAAGAATCTCTTTCAATCAATTCTTCATATGCTTTCTGAAAAGACAATTCTTTTGTCACATGAACAGCAACACCATTTCTATTATTTAACTTTAGCTCAAGGTCATCTATCGTTTGAGCTTCAAAATATTCGCTTATCGCCTTATCCAGCGAAACAAATGCCGATTGATCAAGGCCACTAAAAAGTATTTTTTCAAATCCTCCTACTTGCAAAACAGAAATCCCTGCATGATAAAAATCTTTCAATCCAAATTTTCTTAAATCATGCTTAACTAGAACTACATTTTCTATTCTGGAAATATCTAGATTATTTTTGAAAATTTTTAATTTAAAAATCAATATTAAAAACTTATTCCAAATCAAACAATGATGTCCCGTTGCGAAGTGCTGTGCCCTCTTTTATTTTGAAATTTTTATGGATTGCTATAAAATCAACATTCATAACCAAAGGAATATATGCTGCCTCTTGAATAAGCTTTACCGCAAAGCTTTTATATTTATTCCCTCTAGCTGTATAATCTTCTTCCAAATAAGCTAATTCAAGCTCGGAGGCATTTATAAATTGCGAATAAAAATATCTCTGCGCAATCCTCCATGAGCCATCAGGATCAATATCACCAACACCTAAGGGCAAAAAAAGAAGATCATATTCAGAATGTAATTTTCCGGAAGCAAAAAGACCATAAAACTCTTGCATATTTGGGGTATGAGCTTCTACTTCAAAACCTAATTGTTTTAAACTATCAACTAACCAATCAAAACTCTTCCACTTGGCCCAAATATCCATAGAAACAATTTTTAATTTAACTTTTGGATTTATATTATTAATTTCAACTTGCTCTAAGATTTTATCAAATTCATCTTCACTTAGGGATCCATATAAATAAGGAGCTCGTAAACCTGTAGCACGAATAGTTCCTACATTTGCAGCTTCCTTCTTTAGTCTTTCTTGGAGTTTTTTAATAATGTATAAGCGTTGAGTTTTGCTTAGTGTACTTAGAGCTTTTTTCGTAAAATCAGCTTTTATTATCCAAGAAGGCTGAGAAGGATATACATCAAAACCTTCATCTTTCAGTTTTTTTTCACAATCGTTAGTTAATAAATCTTTAAATAAACGAATCGATGAAATTTTGTGCAAATCAGAAAACAACTCTTCACATTCTTGAAAAGAAATAATCTCACCACCTTTAAATATAACATCCTTAGCATGAACATAATGCTCTGACGCATCCAGCACTAAATTTTTAACAACTGTTGGATTCTCATTATTTTTTAACTCTCTAAATTTAAATGCTCCAGAAAGTATGGAATAATTAACAACTTTAAACTGACCATTTTCATCCTTCTTCAGTGTCGATGGATGAATGATACTCCAATCAGAATAAGTAAGCGCTTCGAGGAATTGAGGAATATTTCTTTCAAGCTTAAAAACGATATGCCCAGAGCTTGTTTTTTCAATCGACTTGATTAGATTTGAAAGATTTGTATGTGAAGTACCTGCCTTAGAAATATTTAAACTCTCGACAATTTGATCTACTGTCATAAGAGAACCATTACTCCACTTTAAATTTGATTTTAACTGAAACTCCCAGATCTTTCCATCAATACTCTTTGTCCAGCTTTGTGCCAAATTTCCAGTAATGCTTCCATCAAATTTTAAATCAATTAAAGTTGTCCACAAATGATTAGCAGCAATCCAATCCCCAGAATAAATAATATGAAGAGGATCTGGTTTATTTGAAATAACATAAGGTATATATATTTTATTTCTCAGAGAATGACCTTTATTACATGAAACAGAAA
>CAYWBR010000132.1:0-5494 GCA_964456675.1 uncultured Bacteriovorax sp.
ACTGCTACTCTAATTTTTGACATAATACCCTCTTAAGACTTACCAACCAATACTTAAACTAGTCCCAAAGACACCTGAATTTTTTTTGGCAAACGATTCCAAGCGCCCTTGAACAACTCCAGTTTCTAATTTCCAACTCAAACTAGGAATTGTTGAGTTACTAGCTTCATAGCCAAGCAGTAACCCCATATTAGTCGATTTCCCCTTGGCGGTAACAGTAGCAAATTGATTACTCGTTAATTTACCATCGTAGTGATATTTGTCGTAGAATAGATTTGTGTAATAAAGATGGTTTGCCGTAGTTCTTCGACCAAATAAAAATGAAAATTCAAAACTCTCTAGATCAACTGAGGTAGAATAAGTTCTTGTTGTATTATTACTTGCATAAACAATGCTTTCAGAGTCAGGAGAATCTTTTCCATAGGCAATGGCGATTGCTCCTTTAAAGTCTGTTGATTTACTTAATTGATGGCCACCAATGAATTGGTATTTAATCCCTGTCTTACCTCCCAGTAAAAATAGATCAATTTTTTCTAACAAACCAAGATTTAGATTAAAAGAAACATCACTACCATTTTCAACAGTATTCACTTCTGTCGTGTCATTCACATTAAAAATAACGTAATCAAACGCTTCATTCAATATAACTTTGTGGGTTTGTTGAGAAGATAAGCCAAGGTCACCTTTTAAAAATTTTCCCTTAGCTTCTGGAGTTAAGAGCTTCACGTTATTCATTTCATACTTCAACTGAGTAGCGCAGCTCGAAAGAGCAAAAACTAATATAAAAATAAGTATTTTATTCATTTTATCCTCTATGAATTAAACGGCGCTATTCCAATTTCGGATTGTCTTATTTGCTCAACCATCTCTATAACAACACGATTGTCTTTATATTCATTCATTAATTCTACGTTATCAACAAAAGACCTTGGTGATAAATTTGACGATTCGATTGTACGTAAAAAATCTACAACTTCAGAAATTTCTTGTTTAGAATACCCCTGGCGCTTCATTCCGATTATATTTATACCTTTTAAATGAGCACGGTTACCCATTGCTGTACAAAAAGAAGGAATATCTCGGTCGATAGCTGAAGCACCTCCAAGATAAGCGCCTCTGCCAATTCTAACAAATTGTTGAATATTAGTACCCCCACCAATAATAACTCGATCTCCTACCCGTACGTGACCTGCAAAATTTGTAGAATTTGCTATCGTACAATTGTTGCCCATAACCACATCGTGACCAATGTGTACATAAGCCATAAACAAACTATTATCACCGATAGTCGTGACCAGGTTTTCTTTTGTTGTTCCTCTGTGTACAGAACAATATTCTCTAAAAGTGTTATTATTTCCTATCACTGTTCTAGTTGGCTCACCTTTATAAGAGTAGTCTTGAGGTGGTGCTCCTATTGAGCAACCTTGAAAAAACTTATTACCTTCACCGATCGTTGTGTGCCCATCAATTACAACGTGTGAAAATAAAACTGTATTGGCCTTGATCTCTACATCTGGTCCAACAATACAAAAAGGACCAATTGAAACGTTTTCATGAATTTTAGCACTTGGTGAAATAATTGAACTTGGGTGTATTTTTGACATAGAAAAATCCTTATTCTGTTTTTAATGAAGCCATCACAACAACTTCACTCATCAGTTGATCATTATGAAAAATTTGACATTCGCTCGTTAGGAATGTCCCTCTAATTTTTAGCATTTTTGTTTTAATAACTAAATCCATATCAGGAAATATCGGCTTTCTAAATTTAGCATTATCAATCGACAATAGTGCTACATCCATTTTTTTACCAAATGGATTTTTATCAATTAAACAAACAATAAATGAAGTCGCTTGTGCCATCATCTCCACCTGACAAACGCCTGGAAAAATAGGATAATCAGGAAAATGGCCTTGGAATATATTATGTTCTTTCTTTGTGCGATAGTGGGCAACAACTTCAGCTCCTAAAATTTCTTTTATTTCATATTCTCCAAGAGCTTTATTTGATTCAGGCACCACTACACTTTCAACTGCATCAATAAATAAAAATGGATCGCGATGAGGTAATACCATCATTACTTGCGCTTTATTTAAAATCATTCCTTATCTCCCTTTTTTGCAAGAGCTAGCTTTCTCAAAGTTGCCATTGATTTTAGCCACTCTTTAATATCTCTGGCCGGAAAACCTCCAACCGTTTCTTTGTCTGCAATATTCGAAATAACACCTGCCCCACCGGCCACTTGGACCTGACTTCCAATTGTTAGTCCGTTAGCAAAGCCCGCTTGCCCACCAACGACAGTGTAATCTCCAATCGTAGTACTTCCCCCCAAAGCCACTTGGCCACATAGAACCACTCCCACTCCAAGTTTGCAGTTATGGCCAACTTGAACATGATTGTCCAATTTTGAACCACGTCCAATAATCGTCGGGGAAAATGTCCCCATATCAACACAAGAATTTGCTCCAATTTCAACAGAGTCTTGGATAACAACTCCTCCCATATGCCAAATTTTTAAATGCTTTCCATTAAAAAAATGATAACCAAATCCATCTGCACCAATCACACTGCCTGCATGTATTCGCACACTATTGCCAATGTCAGTTTTTGAGTAAATAACAACATTCGGAAAAATTTCACAACCTTCTCCAATAATTACATCTGATTGGATTACAACTCCGCTATGAATTTTAACATTTTTTTTAATAATAACATTACTTCCAATAAATACCCCTTGAGCGATAAAAGCCGTAGGATCGATCTCGGTATTTCCTAATTGTCTTCCATCTAAGAGGTTAGATTCTCTTTTAAACTCACGATGATAAAATACTTCAGACAACAAGCACATTGAAGCCATCACATCTTTTGTAGTTCCAAGCATCCATGCTTTGCTTGCTAATTCCTCTCTTTCAGATTCTTGTAGTGTCTGAAAATATTTTTCTTCGATGATTAATGCAATTTCTTTCAAATTGCTTAACGCCAAAGCCTCACTCAGGAATGACTTATTTTTAACATAAAAAAGGCAGTGAGATTTTTTTAAGCTCGAATCTGTTATGCCTAAAATTTTTGATTGTTCATCACAGCTAGAAATGAGTGAAAAATGTGAATCTGTTTTATTAATCTCAGAAATGATCATGGGGAGCCCCATTTATAAAAAAAGGGGAACACCAGTCCCCCTATTTCAATTTTTATTAATTACTAAATACTATTTAGGAAATTTTTTATTGTATGACTTAACCACTTCATCAGTTAAATCTTTTTCTTCTTTTGAATAAAGAATTGGTCCAGTCGCTGCTTCATAAACAAAATCTACATCTGAAGATTTCGATACTTCATCAACAACCATTTTAACTCTCTCAAGTATTGGTTGCTTCAACTTATTTTCTAAATCTTGGATTTCTTTTTGATATCCTGATGTTTTTTGTTGTATCGCAATTATTTTTTCTTGAATTTCTTTTTCTCTTTTAATTTTTTCTTTGTCGTTTAAAACAGAAAGTTTCTTCTGATAGTCTTCCTGAAGTTTTTTAATTTTTTCTTCTTCATCTTTTAAAATTTTCTGTTTTTCATCAAACGTTTTCTTCAATTGATCACGAACAGATTGGCCTTGGTTGACTGTTAAAAGAACTTTTTGAACATCCACTTTTCCTACAACAACTTTTGCCTGAACAGCAGAAGTTAAAACTAACGCCACTACCATCATGAGTGCTTTCATACAAACTCCCTTTATAAAATTAGAATAATTGTCCTATATCAAAATGGAATTGAGAACCCTCATTTTTCGCACCACCAGTTAAAGGATAGCCAAACTCAAAGCGTAAGACTCCAATAGGCGAAAACCAACGAAAACCAAAACCATAATCTGAATATACCTTTACTTTATCCAAAGTACCAGAATGACCAGCATCAAAAAATAATACCCATTTTAAGCCTGCTTCGCGGGAAAGTGGGTGCTGAAGTTCAAAATTAGCAAAAGTAGAGAATTCTCCTCCAGTATTAAACACTAGCTCACGTCCATCAACCGTTCTTGTAATTGTCGGTCCAACCCCTTCGTAGCCATATCCTCTTAAATTTCTTGCTCCACCGAGTGAATACATTTCTGTTCTAGGAATTCTCTGTCCATTCACCTCATCTATTCTTCCAGCGAAGTAGCGCGATCTAAAGATCAAATCTTCCCAAACGGGATAATATGCTCTTGCTTCACCTTCGTTTTTAACCCATTTTTTATCGCCACCAAGCCCAGTGTACTCAGTGGAGTAACTTAAAAAGTACCCTTTTCTCGGATCTGATCGATCATCACGACGATCTCGAACAACGGAAACCTGAACCCCTGACGCCAAACCATTTTCTAAGTCCAATACAATGGTAGGATCATCGGCTTTAGTAATTTTAGTGTCTTCTAACTTATAAGTTGTATATAAATTCGTATATTGAAAAATTGGATATCCAACTCGAACGTTTAAACCTTTTTTCTTCTCAGAGTAAGAATCTGATGACTCATTCTCACTGACAAATACGCCTCCACCAAGAGACCATTTTGTATCTAAGAAATACGGCTCAGTGAAGTCGATTGAAAACGTTTTAGACGATTCAGAAATGTTAACTGAAAATGACAAATTCTGTCCAAGTCCCCTAAAGTTTGACTGTGCAATTGAAGCTTGAAAAAATCCTCCGGTAGCCGTCGAATATCCTGCCCCGGCAGAGATTTGACCAGTATTTTTTTCTTTTACGGATATTTCAACATCTAAAACATCATCCTTATCTTTAGGAGACACTGTATTAAATACAATAGAATCTGGTTCAAAAAAACCTAGTCGTTGAACATTTTCTTTTGAAAGCCTCAAGTTCGTACCGTGGTAGCGTTGCCCCTCTCTTATAAGAAGCTCGCGCCTAACAACTTTATCCCGTGACTTATTATTGCCTTTTACAATAATTTTTCCAAAGCTAGCAATTTTTCCTTTTTCAAAAGAAAACTCAACATCTACTTTATTTTCACCTGGGACAATATTCAAATTACGAATAGCGTTTGCAAAAGCGTATCCTTCATCTTGATACATCTCTGTGAGCTTTTGAATATCTTTTCTTAAACTTTCTTCTGAATAAATTTCTTCTTCTTTAAGTAGAAGTTTTTCTCTCATTTCTGGATCTGAAAATAATAATTCTCCACTAAACGAAATTTTATTAACAGAAAATTGTGGCCCCTCTTGAACCTTAATAGTAATAAAAACCCATTTTTTATCTTCTGATACTGTTATTTCCGGAACACCAACGTTGATTTGCAAATAACCTTTCATGCGATAAAAGTACTTCAATCGTTCTATATCGTTTTGAAAATTAAGCTCCTTAAATGAACCAGTGCCACTAAAAAATGAAAAAAGAGAATCCTCTTGAGTCTGAAGAATGGACTTCAACTCTTCATCCTTAAAAGCCCTGTTGCCTAAAAAAGCTACTTTTTTAACCTTAACTTTATCGAACTCTTTAATAATAAATTGCAGC
>CAYWBR010000133.1:0-318 GCA_964456675.1 uncultured Bacteriovorax sp.
ATTATTGCTTAATACAATATGAATTAAATTAGAGCGTTAATTTCCTAAATGTCAGTGAATTTGTCAAGACAAACCTATGTTTTTTAGTGTGCAACGCACGAAGAACAGCCGTCGCCATCATTATGAGTTTTGGCCATCTCAACAAGTTGCCAGTCGCTATAGCGGGCATTTAACTCTTTTAAGGCTTCTTCTAGGCTTAAATACGACTCTTGGTAGAGTTCTTCGCCGTCTTTGTTGGTAAGGGTTAGGGCGTATAGCGTTTCAACTTTTACAATTTCATTTTTTTCTAATTCATCACCAAAGACCGGTTCAGCGGCC
>CAYWBR010000133.1:328-5316 GCA_964456675.1 uncultured Bacteriovorax sp.
GAATGCTTTTAAGTCTTGGGATTTTAAAAACGAAGTGGTCCAGTTGGAATGGTGAATTTTGTTAATATTTGACATAATTTAAAGATCTAGCAATTTTTGGTTGTCATGCCAAGCCAAATTGTGTAAGTTTCTTTTTGTTTTAATTTTACGCGGAGGCAGTTGTGGCAAAAGGACCAAGAGTCATCATTACTTTAGAATGTACTGAAGCTAGAAAAGAAGGAAAATCTCCTTCAAGATATACGACAACAAAGAACAAAAAGACGACTCCAGATCGTCTTGAGCTTATGAAGTATAATCCTTTCTTAAGAAGACATACTTTACACAAAGAAATTAAGTAATTTCAGAGCTTTAACTAGATTTAAAGATATGTATTTGACCATAAGACTTATAAATTTAAAGTTATGAGTCTTGTGGTTTTTTTATTGTTTTTTTCTCAAGATTTTCCTTGAAGTTGACGAAAATAGAGTACGGAAGTCAACTTTAAATAAAGGAAATTCCTTTGGCGCTAAAAATCCTTCTCGTTGATCCAGATGAGACATGGCTTTCAGAAGCAAAAAACTTTCTGAAGTCCCATCTCTATGAAGTAATGGCCGTCCATAACGGGAAGGATGCTCAGTTACATTTGTATAATGATAAATTTTTTGCAGTTTTTTTAAATTATGATGTTCAAAATCATTCGGGTCCTCAAGTACTAAAGTTCATTCGAACAAATTATCCTAGTCAGAGAGTTGTTATTGTATTGAATGATAACAAAAGAAAAGAATCTGGAGAGGTTACTGAAGAGAATCTACAACGCTTGGGCGCACAAGAATTATTGATTCGACCTTTTGAATTGTCGCAACTAAAAGAAGTACTAGAAGGACATCAAAGTCTTGGAGATTTAATGTCAAACCTTCCTAAAAAGGAGGGAGCGAGTGAAGAGACAGAAGTTCAAATGACGGATGATAATTTTACATCCATAAAAATTGATGAGTTTTATTCGGCCAATTCAGTTCTCTTTGATATCTATATTAAGCTCAATGCTAATAAATATTTAAAAATTCTCCATGCAGGCGATGCGTTTTCTAAAGAGAGAATTGATAAATATAAAAATGAAAAAAAAGTTGAGAGTTTATATTTTCATAATTCAGATCGACAAAAATTCGTTCAATATAATAATTTTTTGGCAAAGAAATTAGTCGAAAACAGCAATGTTCCTGCTCAGAGTAAAGTTGGAATGTTAAAAAATGTTTCAGAGAAATATCTAGAAGAGGCTTTTACCGTCGGTTTAAAACCGCAGGTCTTAGACCAAGGAAAAGAAGTTTGTGAAAACGTCTTTCAGTTGGTTGAAAATTCTAAAGACTTACATAAGTTGCTAAAGTCATTTAACGACTTTGATCCGTCAGCTTACTCTCATGCATTTTTGGTTACTTTGTATACGACAGCGATAATTAAGCAATTTGAATGGCAATCTAAGGCAACTATTGAATCAGCGGCCATGGCATGTATGTTTCATGATATTGGAAAGATCTTGTTGCCAAAAGAGCTTGCTTTAAAAAATCGAGATGACATGACTCCTGAAGAAATCGAAATCTATAAAACTCATCCAGAGTTAGGGGTTAAAGTCGTAGAGACGAATAGATTAATTAATAATTCTGTAAAACAAATTATTCTTCAGCACCATGAAGCATTTGATGGTACCGGTTTTCCTTATGGAAAAAAGGGGAGTAAGATTTTAACGTTGGCAAATATAATTGCTTTGGTTGATGATTTTGTTCATTTCATGGTGGATAAAAAATTGCAACCAACTGATGCATTAAAAAAGATCCTGGTAAATAAAGAGATGGTTGCTCGTTATAATTCAAGTATTGTTGAAAATTTTATTAAGGTCTTTGTTGATCCTGAAAAAATTGCAAATAAGGACACTGTTCTTCCTTCAAATTCACGAATGGTACCAACTAAGAAAGTAGTCTAGGTTTAGATAAAATCTGCTTTATCAACATCAAACAAATCTAGTGTTTCTTTTTTAAAAAAGTAATAACTCTCTTGATTGGAAATTTTGATTAAAATAAAAGATTCGCCTTTAGTTTCAAGGTTTGGAAAGTCGTTAAAGGCGTTGGTAATAGTGTAACTTATAGTGTTTTGGTTTTTATCCTCGGTTGTAATGGTCCATTGTGGAGATTGGAATAGTTTCTCTACTTTTTTTCTTTGGATGTCTGTCGCGTTTTCTATGATAGTTACCGGTTTTAAGTTTTCAATTTTTTCTAGAAATTGAAATATCTTATCTTCATTAGCATTTTCTTTTTCGCTAATTCTCCAGCCTTTTATTTCTTCAGGATTTTTTATAACGTTAACTACTAAAAAATCACTTTTTTTCTGACCGCGATAGATGTGAAGTGCCGTGAGATTTTCTTTATTAATAGAAAATAAATTTTTTTCCACTAAATCAGTAAAGCTTAAATTGGCAATATCAATTTCTAGTGCATCCACTTGGTATATTTCAGGGTTGTTGGCCAATTGTAGGAATATGGATTTATCGATTGGATTTTGTATGCCAAATATAATCTTGGTGTGTTTATTGAGTGTATCTATAAATTCAAGAGATATCTTTGATTCAGCTATGGAATAGTTTTTTAAATTTTCTTGGGATGCTGGGAATGATTTTTTAATTTTAGAAGTAGTGAGCGAATTGAATAATTTTTCTAGTATTTTACTGTTGGCAAAATTTTGTTCAGGGGCAGACATTGACCAAGGTGAAAGATTATTTGCCAAATTACGTTCAAATTGAAAAGTTCCAGAAGAATTCGATAAGAGCAATGTTTGGATTGATGAAACATCTTCTTTTCTGAAAAGCTGAATATTATTCAATAATTCCCGTGCTGTTTTTTTGGGAGATTTGAATACTTCAGTCATATATCCTGTCGCTAGGACAATAATTGAAAAACTCACAAAAATAACGTGAGGAGTGAGAGATTTTATTTTCATGAAATCACCTTAATGCTCGTGTGCTAATATTCTAGCACATTAGATGAGATCATCAAGTTCACTAAAGTCGCTGTCCTCTGATTTTTCAGATTTAGACTCAACTGGTGCAGTTTGAGTTTGAACTTCAGGTTCAACTGACTTTAAAAATTGACGAAGAAGTGCTCTTTCTCCTTCTTTTAGAAAACTAAATTTGGCCATGACTCTAAATTGAAAGTTGTTTTCTGAAATAACTCGACTTTTTAAATTAAAAGGTCGGCAATATAATACATCAGCGTTCATAATAAATGTTTTTGGAATTTCAAATTTTATTACAATGGATTGGCCTTCAGTAAATTTCTTATTCGAGAAAAAATAAATTCGATCCATTCCAATTTCGGCAAGTACTGTTTTCCCTTTAAAGATTTTGTCTTCAGAGAGGGGCGGCATTTCAGTGCTTAATTCTATCACGTTGCTATTTTTTTGATTATCAAAAAGATCAGTTACATTTGATTCAATGGTTTGAGGAGGTTCGGTATCAGATGCTTCAGTGAGCGCTTCTTCGGCTTTAACTTCTTCTTCAACTTCCACTGAATCACCTTGCATGGCCTTTAACATCTCATCTTCACTGGTATCTAGATCATTCCCAGTTTTAAGTTCAATAATGTTATTGCTCGAAGTAGTTGCTGAATTTTTTGTGTAAGCAGATCTAATGTCCGACAGGTCAACATCTTCAATGTCTTCAGGAAGAGATGAAACTTTTTCTCGAACGCGAGCCTCTACTTCATCTCGAAGTGTCCACACTTTTAGTGAGATTTTTTTAATTAGAACCGGATCTGTTGAGCTATGGTGTATCATAATCACAGTGTGCCATTTTTGTTAAAAAAAGAAAGGGCCAAGCGGTTCTGGTCTTTTTTGCCTAGCGTTAGTTTTGTTTGATCTATAAAAACTAAGAGATATTCTTAAAAAATCCAAATTATTTGAGATGAACTAGACACTGAAATTGTCGGGTAATCATGTGTTTGCATTTTAATTTTCCAGGAGGGAATATTTATGAAGAAGATCGTAGTCTTAGGCGCATTAGGTTTGCTGGCCACTCACAGCGCCCACGCAGAGATAGCTGTTAAGAACAATGAAGTTCTAATTAAGTTTAAAGAAGGAAGAAAAAATAATTTTCTTTCTACTAAAAGTTTATCTCGATTAGGTATACAAAGTATTAAAAAAGAAATGGACTTAGAGATTGGTGCGTTTGCAGTAGTTAAAGCGCAAGATGAAAAATCTCTTTTAACAACAGTTAAAATTCTAAATAACGACCCAGATATAGAATATGCAGAACCTAATTATCTTTATTCAGTAAAACCTTTAAAGGCGTATGCAAATACCTATAAAGAGCTTCCATATTCTTCTGGAATAGATGCATTTGCAGAAGCACCAAATGATCCTAGGTTTAAAGAGCTTTGGGGTTTAAGAAATACTGGATCTAATGAACCAAATGGCAGAGTGGCAGGAGTTGAAGGTTCAGACGTCAACGCTCTAGCGGCTTGGGACATTACAAAAGGCGCTAAACAAGTACGAATAGCTGTTATCGATACAGGGATAGATTATACTCACCCAGACCTTGCTCGCAATATGTGGGTCAACAAGGCCGAAGCTTCTGGTAAAAAAGGTGTAGATGATGATGGTAATGGTTATGTAGATGATATTTACGGCTATGATTTCGCGAACAATGATGCTGATCCTATGGATGGAAATGGGCATGGAACTCATTGTGCTGGAACTATTGGAGCTGTTCATAATGACGGAGTGGGCGTTGCGGGGGTCATGGACCAAGTAACTTTAGTTCCGATAAAGTTTTTGGATGACAGCGGTTCAGGGTCTTTGGACGCGGCAATTCAATCAATTGATTACGCCACTAAAATGAATGTAGACCTCATGAGTAATTCTTGGGGAGGAGGAGGAAGATCTGAAGCGCTAAATGAAGCTATTAAAAATGCAGCTGATAAAGGAATCATATTTACTGCAGCAGCAGGAAATTCGTCTTCAAATAA
>CAYWBR010000134.1:0-5291 GCA_964456675.1 uncultured Bacteriovorax sp.
TTTCTCTCTTCCTCTTCTGTGCCTCAAACATTTTTTTAAATTTACTCTTAGCGATCTTTGAACCGATTGCTGGCCTATTAAAAATAAATCGAGCCTATTTAATCTTCTTTAGTTTAATTTTCTTTTTATCAATGGCATCAGCATATGTGATGGATTCTTTCGGTGTTGTAATAGATGAAACAATGCTACTGAATGTAGTAAAGACGGATACAGGAGAGGCCCGCGACTTATTAACTTTTAAATTGTTATTGTATTTCATCCTTCTTTTTGTGATTCCCATCTTAATCTTAAAAAAAGTTAAAATAGAAAATAAAAGTCCCAAACTTGAGTTTTGGAATAGATGTAAGTCTTTGCTTATATCTTTTATAGCAATTTTTTTAATAGTGTTAAGTTCCGGAAAATTTTATGCGTCTTTCTTTCGCGAACAAAAACCTCTGAGATATTATGCCAATCCATCTTACTGGCTCTATTCAGTAGGGAAATTTAGTTTTGATTCTATAATTAAAGAAAAAAAACTTTTCAGTGCTTATGGAAGGGATTCTATTATTCCCAAAGACGATATTGATCGAGAATTAATTATTCTTGTCGTTGGTGAAACAGCAAGAAGGGATCGATTTTCACTAAATGGATATCACCATGAAACAAATCCACTTTTGAAAAAAGAAAATGTTTTTAGTTTCAAAAACGTGACCTCTTGTGGAACATCAACAGCAATTTCTGTTCCTTGTATGTTTTCTCATTTTGGTAGAGATAATTTTAAAGTTAACGATGCATTAAACACTGAGAATTTACTTGATGTTTTATCGCATACAAAAGACATAAGCATCCTATGGAGGGACAATAATTCTAATTCAAAAGGGGTGGCCTTAAGAGTTAAATATGAAGACTATAAAACGCCCGAACGAAATACCAAATGTGATAGTGAATGCCGAGACGAAGGAATGCTGGTTGGACTGCAAGAATATGTTGATAGGGCCACGACTAAAGATATTTTCATAGTTTTACATCAAATGGGGAACCATGGGCCGGCCTATTTTAAAAGATACCCTAAAGAGTTTGAAGTTTTTAGGCCAGTCTGCAAAACAAGCGAGCTAGAAAAATGCACAAATGTCGAAATTGAAAATGCCTACGATAATGCAATTTTGTATACTGATTATTTTTTATCTAAAGTCATTAATTTTTTAAAAATAAATACAGTAAAATTTAATACTGCAATGTTTTACATTAGTGACCATGGCGAGTCCCTAGGGGAGAATGGAATTTATCTTCATGGATTACCCTATATGATGGCACCAAAAAACCAAATTGAGGTACCCATGATTACGTGGCTTGGTGGTGAAATGCTCAAGGAGACTGATACCGTAAAATTAAAAAAGATTCTTGATCACCCCTATTCTCATGACAATATTTTTCATACCGTTCTCGGGATGATGGAAATAAAAACTTCAGTTTATGAACCAGAAAAAGACATTTTTCATGGGATACATACTGAATAATTTTTTCTTATTCTGTTTTAAAATCTAAAAAGCATTTAATAAGGAATGGAGATGATTTTTAAAGCACTGGTTTTATTTTTGCTTTCTTTTAATATTGCTCATGCATGGGATACGGTCGATTTAAAAGATGAGGCACTATCTCCATTTACCACAAGTGCTAGGAATGCATTGTATGTTGGTACAGGTCTAACATTAACAGTATTAATATTTGAAGATTCCATTGTCGATTACACTCAACAGGATGTATCGAACGATAAACCCCTTGGAAGTTTATCTAAGTTTGGTGATTTGGCAGGACAAATGGTGCCAAATGCACTTTATGCCTTAGGACAAGCTCTTGCTGGAGCTTCTGGTGATAGTTATGGTTACACAAGGGCCATGGGAATGCTTAAAGCCTCTGCCTATGCTACAGCAGTAACAACAACATTAAAGTATACAATTAGAGAACCCCGACCGGGAGCAAACACGGAAAGAAATTCTTTTCCTTCAGGGCATTCAACTACAGCTTTTGCTTTCGGAGGTTACGTTTATGAAGAGCATGGATGGAAATGGGGGGTACCAGCTTTAGCTATGGCCTCTTTTGTTGGTGCCAGTAGGATTAATGATAATCGTCACTATCTTCATGATGTTTTGGCCGGAGCAACCATTGGACTTGCCTATGGGATAGGAATTTCGAAGATTGATAAAATGAAAAGAACTCAAGAAGAAAAAGAATTAACTATTACAATTGTACCAATCTTTGATTGGAACACCAAAGGTTTAGCGCTTATAAAAGAGTTTTAAGCAAAAATCCGCGCACCATTTTTTAACTCCCAACTCACCATGTCGTAGTAGAACTTTTGTCATAATCGTTTTGGCGATATAGATTGTAAAAGATGGAATCTTTGACGCTTTACATTCAGAAACTTGGAATCCTCGGTTATTGGTTCGTTCTTCTTATTTCTTTTGCAGAATCCTTTGTACTCACTGGATGGATCATCCCCGGATCGGTGATTGTGATTATTGCGGGAGGGCTTGCCTGGTTTCCGTAGTCTAAAAGTCACCCACGAAAAGGCACTTCCGTGGCCCAAAAGTCACCCACCTTATAATTACCAATATGATTGTTTTAGCAACATATTGGAGGAGGAGTGATTACTATGGAGATGTACGATTACATTAGGTATTCCCATCACAAACTGGGGCATGGAATTAGGAAGATCAGTCGCGATACTGGACTTGATCGCAAAACTATTCGAAGAGCACTAAAGGGGACAAAACCTGAATATCAACTAACAGGCACTCGTCCCAAAGCTGTTATTGGCCCATTCGAGGATCAGATCAAGGAGTGGCTTTTACAAGACCGCAAGGCGCCCAAAAAACAGCGTCACACGGCCGAACGAATCCATCAACGCCTTCGTGAAGAATTAGACTTTCAAGGATCTTTATCAACAACCCAAGTCGCCGTTCGTAAAATTAAAAATGAACTCGATCCTGGAAGAAAAGAAGTATTTATTCCATCTGATCCAGAAAAACGTGAAGGAGCTGAGATGGATTGGGGCGAGCTTTACGTAGATCTCAAAGGTAAAAGAATAAAAGTCCATCTCTTTGCTATGCGATCTAAGTTTTCAGGAAAAGTCTATGCGCGACTTTATCCCGTCATGGTTCAGGAATGTTTCTTCGACGGCCATATTAGAGCATTTGCTTACTTTGAACGAGTATTCGAAAAGATTATTTATGACAATCTTAAATCGGCAGTAAAGGTGGTGATGCGAGGACGTGAGCGAATCGAACAAGATGCTTTTCTACAATTTCGAATGCACTATTCTTACGATGCTCAATTTTGTAGTCCAGCAAAAGGATCAGAAAAAGGTGGCATAGAAGGAACCGTCGGCTTTGTTCGCCGTAACTTCTTAACCCCCATTCCAAAAGCATCGTCACTTGATGAGTTAAACGATTTTCTTCTTGAGAAATGTCTCACTCACGATCTTCGTATAACGAATGGTCAGGAGCGTACGGTAGGTGAACTTTATGAAGAAGAGAAGTCACGAATTCTTCTATTGCCAAAAACAATTTATCGAAACTACAAACTGCATTCTGCGATGGTTGATAAATACCTCACGGTAAGAATTAATCGCAATCGCTACTCTGTGCCTGCGGGATATCGAGACAAAGCAGTGACCTTAGAAATTGGCCTTGATGATGTTCGTATCATTCATGAAAATACTCTCATTGCTACTCATCGGTAAATCGTCGAAGCTCCCCGTTAAATTAGGCAATTTTTTCTGATTTTTAATTTAAATATTCATTAGGAGTAAATGGAGAACGTTTTTCGTGGATTGCATGAACTATGTCTCTAAAATAATCCCGTGGATTAATTTTATTAAGTTTGCAGGACTCTACAATTGAAAACATCACCGCATTAGTTTCTGCACCTTTTTTTGAATGAGTCCCATACCAAGTCTTCCTGCCCACAACTGGATTTCTCATCAGTCTTTCCTGGGCATTATTATCTATCGGGACATCTTCAAAATTTAAAAATAAAGTCAACTCATAAAAATTATTTATCAAATAATTTACTGCTTTAATAAGTGAGCTTTTACAAGAGTAGCTTGACTTTAATTTCAAACCAGCTCTCTCCATTAGTTTAAAATAAATCTTTTGCCATCGCTTGCGGTCTTTAAAGTCTTTTAATTTTTCCAAGCGATAAATCTTTTCATAGCACCAGAGAAATAACCGGCTTTCCTTTGAAAAGCTCATACTCGCTTCCTTGAACTTTCTCCTCGCATGAGCATTACAATAGATATTTTTAATTTCAATTAATTTATTTTCATGACGATAAACATTGCTGTCCGAGACCGCCTTGGCGTAACCACTAAAAACATCACTCACTAAAAATTCACATTGGGACTCTTTTATTATATCTCCAGCGACCGAGCCTGATCTCGTATCGTGGGCCTCAAAATAGCTTGCTTTATTCGTCGAAAATCCCCATAAGTACCAATTGGACTTGTCATCTCCTTCTAGCATTCGATGGGGCGTCTCGTCCGCATGTAGAACTTTTGAACTCATAACCTCTAGTTTTATTTTTTCATAAATTGGAGTTAAAAATTCCGATAGATTATGAGTCCCTTCAATTAATGTATTGGCCGGAAGTCCATTAACTCCTCCACGGGCCGCCATTTGAACGTATCTTTCCACTGGGATTAAATCGCAATATTTACTTAGGGCCACATCGATTATCATTTCATCGCTATAACTTGATCCAGCTTTAATTTTTGGAATTGCTGTAGCTGTTACTAGGGCTTCCTGGCAATTCTTACAACGATATTTAACTCGCTTTTGAAGAACTACAAAGTAGCGACGAGGAATAACTGTTAAATATTCAGAGTCCTCAGTGAGTCCGGAGTCTTGCATTTCACTCGTACAACAAGGACATGCTGGAAGTTTATCCAGCTCAACTCGTTTTTCTATTATATCAAGATTTGGATAGCGTTCGCTCGGAAGTAGAACTCGTTTTCGAGGTTCTTTTTTCTGTTTATTTGAAGAGGATTTTTTGTCTGATTTTTCAGAGCTTTTTCCAAATATTTTATTTTTTATAATTATTAATTGCTCATTCAACAAAAAACTTGCTTGCTCTGTTTTTAAAAATTCATTATTTTGTTTTTCTAGTTTTTCCCGAAGTTGTTTAATCGCATCTTCATACCCTTTAGCAAGAGTAACTAAATCCTCTCTCGTTAAAAGATCATATTTATCACAGGGAATTGGATCGAATAAATGCTGTTGTTTCATTAATATTATTTTTGAAAATAAATATTA
>CAYWBR010000135.1:0-5245 GCA_964456675.1 uncultured Bacteriovorax sp.
GATACAACACAGCAAAACAGAGGCATAACGAGTCCACTTTTGTATTTTCTTGTGACCCTCACCATCTTCTTGCATTTCCTGTATTTGCGGAACCACTTCCCCCAATAACGAGAAAATGATTGAAGTAGTAACGTAGGGCATGATCCCTAACGCCAAAACAGAAAATCTTTTAAAAGCTCCACCGGAAAAAGTATTTACCAGATCAAAGATCCCTCCACCAGACTCAGCAAAATACGACGATATCGCCGATGCATTAACACCTGGCACTGGAACTTGTGCTGCCAAACGGTAAACCACTAAAAAAAGGAACGTATAGAAAATCTTCTTTTTTAGTTCCTCAATCTTTCCTTGAGATGCGAGCATTTAAAATCCTTTTTATTTGATCTCTGAACCACTCTTCTTAACAAGCTCTTCTGCTGCTGCAGAAAATTTTGAAATCCCTTCAAAAGTTAACTTTGCTTTTAACTCAGCCTTACCGATAACTTTAATTGGAAGTTGCTTGTCTTGACCAGAGATAAGTTTATTTGCAATAAGAGTATCTCTGTTTACAGTTCCATTGGCAAATTTCTTTGCAATATTTTCTAATGTAACAACTGCGAACTTAGCCTTGAACACTTCATTCGAAAAACCTCTTTTTGGAAGTCTCATATAAAGAGGAAGGTTGTTACCTTCAAAACCTGATCTAACATGACCAGACTTTCTAGCTTTTTGTCCTTTATGTCCCTTACCAGCTTGAGTTCCTTGACCAGAACCTTGTCCGCGTCCGATTCTCTTTGTTGGCTTATTCGCGCCTTTTGGGCTGCTGATATTATTTAACGTCAACATGTTTTACCTCAACTTATTCTTTAACACTTAAAAGATGGATAACTTTTTTAATCATCCCTCTTACTGCCGGAGTATTCTCAAGCTCTCTAGTTTCATTAAGCTTTCTCAAACCTAATCCTCTAACATTGGCCTTAACTTTTTCCGTTGTACTAATTGTGCTCTTTACAAGCGTAACCGATATTTTATTTTTAGCCATAACAACCCCAACTAAGCTTTAATTCTAAGACCCTTAACATTTTTCTCGCGAGTAGCTGCCACTTGATCTACAGATCTTAAGTTCTTAAGTGCTTTAAAAGTTGCCTTAACAACGTTATGTGGATTATTTCCTCTTAACGACTTAGTTAAAACATTTCTAACACCTGCAAGCTCTAGAATTGAACGACATGCGCCGGCAGCCTTAACCCCAGTACCTTCTGCAGCTGGCTTGAATAGAATTTTACCAGCATCAAACTCACCAAGGATTTCATGAGGAATTGTTCCATTATCCAAAGGAACGCTGATCATATTCTTATATGCTTCTTGCGTTGCTTTTCTAATTGCTTCAGGAACTTCCTTAGCTTTTCCAAGTCCAAAACCAACCTTTCCCTTCTTATCACCAACAATCATAAGTGCAGAAAAAGAAAATCTTCTACCACCCTTAACAACCTTTGCTACACGATTAACCGCTACAACTCTTTCCTCAAGTTCAGAAGTAGGAGCTGCTGATTTCTTCTTCTGAGCGGGAGCACCACGCTTACCGCGCTTCTTTCCATCTCCTGACTCATTAGTATCATCTGTCATTTCTTCAATTACTGTAATTTCTTCTGACATATATCCCCTACCTATTAAACCTGAATACCGTTTTCACGTACACTATCAACAAGAACAGCTATTACACCCGTATACTTGTATCCAGCTCTATCAAAAACCGCAGATGAAATATTTTTAGATTTCATAGCTTCTGCTAGCTTTTTCCCCACTGCCTTTGCTCCTTCTTTATTATTACGAGCACCCACTAATCCATTTTTACCAAATGTATTAACAGCGGCAATTGTTACACCCGTAACATCGTCGATCAACTGTACACTCAAGTGCTTGTTTGACTTAACAGGACAAATTCTTGGTCGAACAGCAGTTCCACTAATAGTTTTCCTAATAACAAGACGTCTTCTGTATCTTTGTAAATCACTTTTATCTGAAATCTTTTTATAAATTTTTCGCATATTACCCTCTATACAGGACGGCGCCTATTACTTACCTTTACCGCCGGCTTTCCCTGCTTTTCTAATAATTTTTTCATCTACATATTTTAAACCTTTACCTTTGTATGGCTCAGGCTCTCTAAACGACCTAACAACAGCTGCCACTTGACCTACAACTTCTTTGTCACTTCCCTCGATATCAATTCTATTCTTGTCCACCTTTGCAGTAATCCCCACAGGCAACTTATAATCGATCGGGTGAGAATAACCCAAACTTAAGTTTAAAACTGAACCAGACACAGCAGCTTTATAACCTACGCCATTAAACTCAAGCGACTTAACAAACCCTGCACTTACACCAGTCACCATATTATTCAACAACGTTCTTGCGGTACCCCATTGTGACTTTGCCTCTACCGTGTCATTGGCAGGACTAACTGTCATCGTCTTTCCATCAAGCTTCAATGTAACTAGAGAATTAAACTCTCTTGTCATTGTCCCCTTAGGACCCTTAACCGTAACCTTTAAGCCTTCTATTTTAACTTCTACTTTATCTGGTAGAGCCACAGGCACTTTTCCAATTCTTGACATAATCTACTCCACTACCAAACGTTACAAATAACTTCTCCGCCAACTTTTGTTCTCATGGCTTCTCTTGAAGTCATAACACCTTTTGACGTAGAAAGGATTGATAAACCAAGACCACTCATTACACGTGTTAAGTCAGTGTAAGCAGAATATCTTCTTAAACCTGGCCTTGAAATTCTTTGTAACCCAACAATTGCTCCTTCTTTCAGCGCAATTTTAATCTTAATATCACTTGGGGACTTAGCTATAATTTTGAATGATTTAATATAGCCTTCATCTTTTAATACTTTACAAATAGCAGCCTTAATTTTACTTGCAGGAAATTCTACTTTATCATGCCCAGCCGCTGTACCATTTCTGATGATTGTAAGCATGTCTGCAATTGGATCTGTCATCATTTTTTTATTCTCCTAGAAACTGGAAATTTACCAGCTCGATTTTGTTACACCTGGAACCATGCCCTTAAGGGCAAGATTTCTAAAGCAAATTCTGCAAAGTTTAAACTTCCCGATAAATGCCTTAGATCTTCCACAGTTTTCACATCTATTTTTGTGACGAACCATGAATTTTGGTTTTTTATTATTTTTAATGATTTGAGCTAAACGTGCCATTACCTATTCCTCTCTTATTTATTTTCTAAAAGGCATACCAAGAAGATTTAGAAGCTCTCTTCCTTCTTCGTTAGTCTGAGCAGTTGTCACAATTGAAATCCCCATACCTCTTACTTTATCAACCTTGTCATAGTTAATTTCAGAAAATATGATTTGCTCTTTTAAGCCCAATGTGTAATTTCCCTTTCCGTCGAAACCCTTAGAAGAAACCCCCCTGAAGTCTCTTACTCTTGGTAGCGATATTGATATAAGTCTATCAAGAAATTCATACATTTTTTCACCGCGCAAAGTAACAGATGCACCAAGTGGCATACCTTGTCTTACTTTAAACGATGCAATTGATTTTTTAGCTCTAGCTACAACCGGCTTTTGACCTGTAATAGCACCAATGTCAGCCATGATTGCATCAACAACCTTTCCATTTACCACTGCATCTTTTGAGCAACAGTTAACAACTATTTTCTCAATTTTTGGAACCCTATGAACGTTTGTGTATCCGAATTTCGCTCTAAGCGCCGGCACAGCCTCTTTTAAATATACGTCTTTTAATTTACTCATATAACCACCCAATTAAGACAGAACTGATCCGCACGCTTTTAACACGCGCACAGACTTTCCGTTTTTAACTTCAATTTTCACTCTTGATGGCTTTTTTGTTTTTGGGCTTACAAGAGCTACGTTACTAATATGAATTGGTGCAAAATTTGTTGCAAATCCACCCTCTGGATTTTGCTGAGAAGGCTTCAGAGCTTTCTTAACTGAGTTAATTCCATCAACAACAACTTTTGAAGTTTTATCGTTAATGTTAAGAACTTTACCAGTCTTCCCTTTATCTTTTCCTGCAATGATTACAACTTCATCGTTTACTTTAATTTTCTGCATAAATCACCTCAATTAAAGAACTTCAGGTGCTAAAGAACAGATCTTTGTAAAATTTCTTGATCTTAATTCTCTTGCAACTGGGCCAAAGATACGAGTTCCGATTGGCTCATTTGTATTGTTAATAATAACGACACTATTTGTATCGAATTTAATATAAGAACCGTCTTCTCTTCTTACCGGGTAAACAGTACGAACGATAACTGCTTTCTTAACGTCACCTTTTTTGATTTTTCCACCAGTAACAGCTTGCTGAACAGCTACAACAATAATATCGCCTAAGCCAGCAACCATTCTTTTAGATCCACCTAATACTTTAATACATGTAACAACTTTAGCACCTGAATTATCCGCAACTTCCAGGTTAGTTTGCATTTGGATCATATAAGCTCCATTAACCTAAATATTTAATTAATCTTTAATAATTCCCACTTCTTTAACTTAGAATGTGGGCGTGATTCAATAATTGTCACAGCATCACCAGCTTTTGCCGTGTTTTTCTCGTCATGCACATGGTACTTCTTAGACTGGCTTACGAATTTGCTGTAAACACTATCCTTGAAGCGACGAGTAACTTTAACAACGATTGTTTTGTCATTTGAATCACTGACAACAACACCGTCTAACGTTCTCTTAAACTTTTTTGTTTGTTCCATACTTTCCTCTTATTTGTTAGCTGATTTAGCTGTAAGAAGCCTAGCAATGTCCTTTTTAAGATCATTTAATCTATGCGGCTTCTCAAAACCTGTTACAGCACCTTGCATCTTTAAACCAAAAAGCTCTTTTTTGAGTTCAAGAACCTTTTTATCAATCTCTTTTACACTTAACGTTTTCAATTCACTATACTTAGCCATACTTCAACCTTATCTTTATGACATTGTCTCAAAAAATTGTTTTGCTCTTATAAAACGTTTTACGCGTTTTGCAAAGTTTCTTTTTTAACAATTTTCGTTTTTACAGGAAGCTTGTGTCTTGCCAACTCTAAAGCTTCTTTACTTACTACTTCGTCTAATCCAGCAATCTCAAAAAGAATTCTTCCTGGACGAACTACTGCTACCCATGACTCCGGAGAACCTTTACCGCCACCCATACGTACTTCCGCTGGCTTGCGAGTCAAAGATTTATCTGGAAATACCTTAATCCAAACATTACCACCTCTTT
>CAYWBR010000136.1:0-5122 GCA_964456675.1 uncultured Bacteriovorax sp.
AGTGCAATTGCAAAAGACGATCAAACTTGCGTAATGGCACTAAATCAAAAAAAACCAGCACTCTTAATTAACAAAGGATCAGCTTTTTCAAAAGGTGTAATCGATACTTTTAGACGTATAACTGAAAAAAGTCTTTTGAGGAGTTTGGAAAAATTAAACAAACCAAGTGACGCCGGAGCTGCAAAAAAAGAATCTTCTTCGCCAGAGGAAATTAAAAAAGGTGTTAAGCAACAATGGCTAGATTTAAAAACGCGAATTCATAAAGCTCTCGTCGAAGAAATGGATTTAAAAAAAGCAAACGATGATGACCCCAAGGCACAAATAATTCTAAAAGAGCAAACCAAGAAAGTTGTTGTAGATTTACTTGGTAAAGAAGATACCAAAGGCGTATTAAATACGCGCGAAGATATGAATCAAATTGTAAAAGAAATTATAGATGAAGCTTTGGGCCTTGGTCCACTCGAGGACATGTTATCAGATAAATCAATTTCAGAAATAATGGTAGTGGGACCTCATAAAATCTATTTTGAAAAAGGCGGTAAGCTTCAACTTTCTGAAGTCGTGTTCACTAACGATAGGCAAGTTTTAAATGTCATCGAAAGAATTGTGGCACCGATTGGACGTAGAATTGATGAAAAAACTCCTTATGTCGATGCACGTTTGCGAGATGGTTCAAGGGTTCATGCCATTATTCCACCTTCAGCGATTGATGGGTGTACGATTACAATTAGAAAGTTTCCTGAAAAAAGATTAACGTATAAAGATTTGGTTAAGTTTGGTTCTGTCACTGAAAACATGGCCGATTTTTTAAGAATAGCTGTTGAGGCACATAGGAATATCATCGTCTCAGGTGGTACAGGTTCCGGTAAAACAACCCTGATAAATGTGCTCGGTGGCTTTATACAGGCCAATGAAAGAATTATCACTTGTGAGGATTCGGCAGAATTGAATTTTCCCCAAGAACACGTCGTTCGTCTTGAAACTAGGCCGCCATCACTAGAAGGGGATGGTGCCATTGATATTCGTTGCCTTGTTAAGCAAACATTGCGAATGCGTCCAGATCGAATCGTTGTAGGTGAGTGCCGTGGAGGAGAGACTCTGGATATGCTCCAAGCGATGGGAACAGGGCACGATGGATCTATGACAACTGTACACTCAAATAATCCACGCGAGTGCATCGGTCGATTGGAGACGTTAGTGCAGTATGCAGGAACAGCATTATCACCGCGTGCAATTAAGGAAATGATTGCCAATGCAGTACATATGATTGTGCAACAATCGCGTATCGATGATGGATCAAGAAAAGTTATGTATATAACTGAAATAGGTGGAATGCAGGGAGATACTGTAATTCTTCAAGATATATTTCTATTTGCTCAAAAAGAAATTGATAAAAATGGGAAAGTAATCGGAGAGTTTCAAGCCACCGGTTTTATACCAAAGTTTATAGAGATCCTAGAGCGTAAAGGATACAATATCCCTAGAGGGATTTTTAGTAACCGACCAACAGCGCAGGCGCCTGCTCCTGCTGCGGCACAAACCCCGGCTCCATCTACCCAAGGAGCTGTAAAACCACCAGTGCCACTTGCGAATTCTCCTAAGCCTTCTACTCCAACCAGTCCAGTTGCAGGTGCCAATACACCAAAAGCACCTGTTAAAAAATGAAGGAGTAGTTAATGGAGTTCTTATCTATCTTTACAAAACTCTTGGGACAAAGTGGCGTTATTATAGTTGTAGGAATTTTGATTTTTGTAATGACCTATAAGTATTCGGTAAATATCTTTGACTGGATTGAAATTCAAACTTATGGGAAACGAAATTATATTATGGAAAAACTGGAATTTCTTTTTATTGAAATTCCACCAGAAAAAATAACATACTTGTTACTTGCTAGCTCACTCGGAGTTGGCGGCTTGATTTTTTTACTGCTAGGACTTTTAGGGCAGTGGATATTAGGAATTATTGTAGGCGTAATACTCGCATTTATAGGCTCTAAGGTTCCAATATTATTTATAGATTTTTTAGTTGAGAAAAGAATTAAGGCTTACTCGTTACAAATGGTAGATGCACTAACACTTTTATCTAATGGTATCAGGGCCGGACTTTCTGTTCCTCAGGCCATCGGTATGGTTGTAGACGAAATGCCACCTCCGGTGTCGCAAGAATTTAATGTCTTACTTCAACAAAACAGAATTGGCGTACCATTGGAGGAATGTTTCGAAAATTTAGCAAAACGCTTACCTACTCAAGATAACAATATGTTTGTTTCTAGTGTTAATATTTTGCGCGAAACTGGGGGGAATCTTGCCGAAGTTTTCGACACTATTGTCGATGTAATTAGAGAGCGAGTTCGATTGCAACAAAAAATTGACACCTATACAGCTCAAGGTATGTTTCAAGGAATGACAATCGGAGCAATGCCCTTTCTTTTGGGAATTGTGTATTTTCTATCAGATCCAAACTCAATGACTCCACTATTTACAACCCCACTAGGGCTTGTAATGTTGTTTGTGGCCTTAGCATTCGATTTTGCTGGAATTTACGTTATAATGAAGATTGTAAAAATTAAAATGTAGAATTTAAGTTTTTGGATATTTTAGCCGATAACAAAAAGGAATTTGTATGACTAACACAGGATTGAAAATGGTTTTCAAGTATTTTAAACAAGCACTGGTTTTAACAGCATTGCTACCAGTTGCAACGTTGGGTGGTGTTAACTTAAAAAATGGTAACTTCTATATCTCGTACACGGACATTATTGTTCCAGGCGGAGATCAAGACTTAGAAGTAAGTAGAACTTATAACTCAAAATCTACAGAAAATGGCTGGTTTGGTTTTGGTTGGGGATCAGTTTATGAGACGAATTTAGTTGTTTCTGCAGATGGGTCTGTGACAATTAAAGAAAATGGATCAGGTGCACTAACTCGATTTGTTCCAAAAGAAGCTATCAATGTTGGCCAAGCTTCTCAACGAATTGTTGAAGCAATGAAGAAAAAAGAAACCATGTCAGAAACCGCAGTTAAAGCACTTGTGACTCGTTTAAATAACGATGCAGAATTGAGACAGATTTACTCTAAAAAATACAGTATTGAAACTAAGTTGCCAGATGGCTCAATATTATATTCGAATGATCGAGGCATTCAAACATTACATAAAGTAAAAGAAGGCTACAAGAGAATAGGTAGCGATGGAAAGCAAGATTTTTTTAACGATCAAGGTAAACTAATTAAAGTAGTTGATAAAAATTCATATACAATTAATTTTGAATATAAAGGCTCGACTTTATCATCAATTAAGGACTCACAAGCTAAACAACTATTTTTTGATTGGTATCCAGATGGAAAAATTAAAAGTACATGGTCTGCTGGTGATAAAAAAGCAAGTTATGGCTATGACACAAGAGGAAACTTAGTCAACTCTACTGACATCGCAGGAAATACTTATAAGTATGATTACGATACTAATCATAATATGACGTCAATTTCTTATGCTGATAACACAAAAATGCAAGTGAAATATGATAAAAATTCATTTGCAACAGAAGTTGTAGAAAGAAGTGGTGAGAGTACCAAGTATAAGTATGAGAACAATCCCAAAAATCCAGAATTTCATTATTGGACAACGGTAACAAAAAAGACTTCTGATGGGCCAGAGTCTGTAAGTAAATACGAATACGAAATAAAAACAAAGCCAGATGGACAACAATATACATATAAGATTGCTACAGATATTGATGGTCTAAAAACAGAAACAATCTATTCTGAGTGTTGTTCTCTTCCTTTGAAGATTACTAGAGGAAAAGACGTCACGACGTTTGAGTACAATGCTAAAGGTCTCTTGACCAAAAAAACGTCAACAAGAGGTGAATTTGTTCAGTTGGAATATGACGATACCATTAATAAAATTTCAAAAGTTTTAAATAATGAGGGATGGACTTCATTTCAATATGATAAAAATGGCAATCTTTCAAAAGCATTAAATTCATCAGGTAAATCAGTACTTTTGATCTATGATAGAAGTGGTAGAATTACAAAAATGATCGATCAAGAAAAAAATGATGAAAAAACTCGCAGAACTCTCTCTTTCAAATATAACTCAATTGGTAAGCCTGTTGAAATAGAAATGGAGAATGTTGGCATAATTAATGTTGCGTACGATAATTATGGTGAAATTAAAAAAGTAGAATCAAAAGCTGGCGCAAAAATGGCGTTACAAGTTACACAGGCTTTCCAATCACTTTTAAGCATAGTGAAGCCTGCTGGCGTAAACTTGAATATGTAATTGGGAGGTAGTGTATGAAGGTATTGTTAGTTTTTTTTCTGTCTGTTTCCTTTTCATCTGTAATGGCGGATGATTCAAAAAAACTTGGTGAAGCCAGTGCCCAGGCAGTGGATTGCGAGAAGATTTTAGCTGCGCAAGGAGCTAAGGCCGTAGAATCTCCAGTAAAAGTAGATGATAAAAAAGGAAGCTCAACAGACATTGGTCAGTAGAATTTGTTAATTCTTTTTATTTTAAAAGGCTTGCTTGATGCAAGCCTTTTTTTTTGCATTTTGCTTGCAGCTCTTGTGCGTATGTCCCTGAAAACTACACACTGTCTAAAAAATATCAGTCACATCTGTATATAATTTAATCACTCTTTCTTACAAGTTGCTATTTTCTGTATATGAAAACATGGCATGGCATGTGCATTACTATAAATAAGAACTTTAACAGAACCATATCGGGGGAACGATTATGAAAGCATTATTATTATCAGTATTAGTTTTAACTTCATTAAATATTTTTGCTGCAGAAGTTGGCGAATCAAAAGCAGTAGAGTGCGAATTTGCGAATCAATCAAAAAGAGAACAAAAAGCAGTGGAAAAAATTGAAGACAAGAAACCAGTTCAAGAAAAACAAGAAGTACGAAGCGTTTAGTTTTAAGTTTTTAATATATCGACGGTCATTACTCCTATGAAAAGCCCTACGAATGTAGGGCTTTTTTGTGCATTTTTTAGACACTGTCTGTAATACATACAATATCAATAAACATAGATAAGTTAAGTCTTTAATAATTTAATGATGATTTTGGCACAGCTTATGCAATATCTAAAATAAGAACTTTAACAGTACTATATCGGGG
>CAYWBR010000137.1:0-5079 GCA_964456675.1 uncultured Bacteriovorax sp.
AAAACTTGCAGAAGGTACCTTCAGTGGTGAATCAACTTCAGGTTGGCAAGTGCTCACACTCTCTACACCAGTAGAGGTGAGTGCGAACACTACCTACGTCGTTGGCTACCATGCTCCTAGCGGAATGTACTCTGCAGATACTGACTACTTTGCGAACTCCATCACTCGTGGCGACCTGACCGTTCCAGCATCAGGAGGAGTGTACAAGTACGGCTCAAGTCTTGGTTTCCCGACCGACGTGTATCAAGCAACCAACTATTGGGTCGACGTAGTGTACACTCCGAGTGCAGCCGTCTCCGCTGATCCAGTTGGCTTGCTTGCTCCGACAGTGGCTGGTGCATCGATAGACAATCTACTCACAAAACCCCTTTCTCCAGGCGTTACCGATCTCGCTGTCATCGAACTGCAGAAAGTACTCAACAGTGATCCAGATACGACTGTTGCAGCCTCAGGTCCCGGGTCAGTCGGTTCAGAAGGTACGTACTACGGAACCCTAACGCAGCGTGCGGTAGAGAAGTTCCAAGTGAAGTACGGCATAATCACTTCGGGTACTCCAGAGACCACCGGCTTCGGTGCTGTTGGTCCAAAGACCCTAGCAAAACTACGAGAAGTTTCTGGACTGTAGCAGGGCAGTGAAGGCAGCAAAAAACACCCGGATGGGTGTTTTTTGCTGCCTGACTTGAATCTTTACAAAACAGCATTTTCACTGTACGGTTGGAGCCGGTCGTGAACCGGCGCTTACATGCTTTGGTTCACAAAATCTCACGCCATAGAGCCGTTAGATCGGCGGAAAGGAGGAAGTGATGTTCCTTGAAAAGTGTAGACCAGCGCTGCGTGCGCTGGTTGCATTCATGATGCTGTTCCTCGGGATAGGATCAGCTCATGCCATCGAGTTCTCGGTGGCAGAGTTCGACGGTCCTGTTCAGTGTGCAGAAGAGGCGCGCAGTCTTGGTCTCAAGCACTGCGTGATCTATATTCGTCTGGGTTCAAGTGATCGCTACAATGTAGCTCGACTTCCTGACGACTTCGAAGCCACCGTCGTCATCAAGTTGTCGGAAGATTACGATCTCCCACACCAGGCGATGATCGAAGGTCAGTACGACAGCCACCTGCGCCGACTTGCGGAGCAGATCAAGGCCGACGGCCGACCGATCACGCTTCGCATCATGGCCGAGGGCAACTCCTTCTGGAACTATGATGCAGCATACCGCGAAGGGCAGGATCCAGAATCCTACAAGATGGCCTACCGCTACGCGGTCGACTTCTTGCGCAACATAATCGGTGAGAGTCTCATACGCGACCTTGAGCTCAACTTCAACTTCGCGAGCTTTGGTTACGACAAGAAGCGCATCGAATCGAATGACTTTGCGCTGCTCGATCCAGGTCCCCGTTATCGTACGCTCGTCAGCTTCTCCGGCTACAACCGGTGTGGCACCACGAGCGACTTCACGTCGGTTCGAACTTTCGACGATCTGTTCGCGAAAGCGATAGGGCAAGCTCGCTCTGCGTTCCCAGGTGTTCCGCTCGGTATCGCGGAGATCGGTTCGACGCCGTACTGTGGTGTCGATCTGGTTGCATGGTGGTCCGATGCTTTGGCGAAAGCCGAGGCGGCGGGCCTCGTGCGCGTGGGCCTCTTCCTTAATCCGGATCCGGACATAGGAGAGACCGAACGTCCCGAGCAATGGGACGCCGTCTACACCGACCACTTGCCAGAGTTTCAACAGCTCTTGCAGCGGTACGGTGCAGGGCAGGCTGTCATCAAGGAAGGTCGCGTCTCACCAAAGAGCGCTACCTTGGTGGCAGAGGCATCTCCGCCGAGCCTTAGGCCGAGTAAGCCGTTCATGACGCGTCTACGCGACGGCTGGGAGTTTCCTGGTAGCTTTTACGGCGACGTGAAGTACGTCGACGGAACCGATATCAGTGCTCTTAGTCCGCTTTCGGGAGAACCATTTGGTGACACCGGATTGATCGGACGATTTCAGGTTCGGCAAAGCGCGCTCCATCCCCTTGGAGCGTTCGATGTCGGACCTTCGTTCACGCTGAGCTTGGTGCAGTCTGGTAATCACGAGCAGTGGTGGAACAACAACGCTGAGGTCGGCATCGGCCTCATTGCAGAACGCGATCTCCCGTTCTTTGACTGGGGTTCGGTCCGTTTCTACATTGAGGGAAAGTACCGTCGCTACACCGTTGATACACCCGACTACATTGGCGGTGATGATGTCCTATTCCAAGCGGGGGTGACCACGAATTTTGGATGGGATTGGCGCTAGCTCGACCTGAAAGGAGGCGGATGATGCCTGTCATCGACCGCCTTCAGGGCGGTATAAAAACCACGGGCGAGCCTTCGGCTCGCCCGCAAAACCCATGGAAGGAGGGGTGAATGGGACACGCTATCTACGACCTCTACTTCGAGGGAGCGACTCTCTACATATGGATCTTCGGGTCCATATTCCTTATCTGGCTGGTTAAGTTTTTATTCGGTCGTTTGTACTACTTCTTGAAAGGGAGAAAGCTTATCCAGCAGTATCCCGAAGAGCAGTGGAATGTAACGAGTTTGGTGACGTACGCCGGCGATGAGGCACAGTACTTCGAGCTCGGCATGCGTACACTTCGTGAACAGCGAGGTCTCGCATCGCACAAGATCTACCTGATGATGGACGGTATGGACGATCAGACACAGAACGACCTTCTGTGTCTGGCCATCGCTCTGCGGTACTGCGACAGGGTCTTCTTGACCAATCGTCGGAAGAAGCGTGCGAACCTGCATTATCTTGCGAAGGCGGCTGAGGAAGCTGGCGACTTGGCGGAGATCATCCACCTCGCCGATTCTGATACCATCTTCTCCGACGATCAGGTGCTTTGGCATCTTTCTCAACCGTACGCGGACCCGAAGGTCGGTGGCACCACCACCTACCAACGGGCACACCTGCAAAACACGCCGGCTGAAAAGACTGGCGAGATCCTCGAACGTGCCCGCGGCGCCAATTCCATGGCAGCGTGCGGCCTTTTCAGGAGCGAACCTTGTCTTCCTGGCCGCTCTATCATGTTTCGTCGCGATGCTGTCTTCGACGCTTTCGAAGCGCTTCAAGCGGAGCGGTGGGGTATCTGGAAATTGCGTTGCGGCCTTCGTTGGCCGTTCGTGTGGATCGAGAAGGTCTTCGTTGAGTGCAAAGCCGGGGACGATCGTTTCCTTACCGACTGGATCCATAAGCATGACTATGACTCTGTGTTTGTGGATGAAGCCAAGGTTGAGACGCTGGTCGGAGAAACGTTCAAGAAGATGTTCCGGCAGTGGATGCGCTGGGGCACGACGAGCCAGGGTTACGTGCTGCGCACGCTGCACTGGCTTCCGTTCAAGAAGCCCATCGCTTTCCTTAACCATATCCTTGACATGTATACCGCGCACGCTGCGGTGTTCCTGTTCTGGAGTTGGGTGTGGTCGTTCGTGCAAGGTGATGAGGTGCTGCACCTTCCACTTACTACGATCATTGGCATCAGCTTTGCGAGCCTAACACTCATGTTCGTTGCAAAGAACTTCTGGCACTTTTGGGAGCATCCAAGAGACTTGCTGCAAGTTCCCAAGTTCCTGTACGCGATACTTGTAGGGGTTCACATTCGTGTCATCACGATATGGACACCGAGCCTTGTCGGCGTTTGGGGTACTCGCCCTGGCATCGATGCGGTACAAGCATCATACTGGGTGACCGAATACGACGATCTTCATCGACAAGACAGATAAGTGGTGTAGACTACTCGTAGCAGCTCTTTTGGGAGATACAGCATGGCGGACATCACCGCACATTCGGTCTCCGTACCGAATCACGGCATACTGCACGGCCTCGGTGAGGCAATGAAGGCGGCCCACCACCAGTGGCGTATCACGCGAGCGCTCAATGCTCGCGAAGGAGAAGTCGGCCGAGCCGTCCACCTCAAGGACGGTACCGTCTACAAGGTCCCTCGGGACTATCGCGTGGTCGAAGGCGTTCTCTTCTTTGATCATCTGGATCTCAACGGCCGCGGCATTTCGTTCACACGAATCGCTTCGGTCACGAGCAAGGGTGACCACTAGTTCTTCGCCTGCTTCGGCTGGCACCAATAACGAGCGTTCCGTTGATTCGGGACGCTCTTTCTTATTGTCTGGTGATACAATATCGAAATATGCACGAGTCGCACCTGCGCAGTATTGTGAAAGGCATCACTTGGCGCATCATTGCATCAGGTACGACCATGGCCATCGTATTCGCAATGACAGGCGACTTTGTTCTCATGGCCAGTGTCGGCGTTGTCGATGTCTCACTAAAACTATTTTTCTACTACTGCCACGAACGAGCATGGGGCAGGGTTCACTGGGGCAAGCTCGGACTGGAACCCCGAACACGCAATAAACGACGACGTTAGCGCTGACACTTTGGACAGTAGTGCGTGCCGCGGCCAGCTACCCGCACCTTTTTAATTGCCGTGCCGCAGCGAGAGCAGGGCGTGCCGTGCTTGCCGAAAACCTTCAGTTGTTTTGAGAAGTTACCTTTATCACCGTTGGTGTCTTTGAAGTGCTGAAATGTGGTGCCGCCCATGCTGATAGATTCTTGCATGATCTTTGCCGAGGCATCGGCAATCGCCAGCGCTTCTTTTTTTGTGAGTGTATCGGCTCTGCGCATTGGACGAACCTTTGCTCGCCATAGCGCTTCATCAACGTATATGTTGCCCAGTCCTGAAACGAAGGATTGGTCGAGCAATACTGCTTTTATTGGGGCTTTGCGTTTTCGCACAGCATCGGCAAACCACGTCATGTCGAAATCGAACGCAATGAGCTCTGGTCCGAAACCCGCACGCGCCATGGCAACTTCGGCAGCGTTCGCTATCTTTACGTATCCGAAGAGGCGCATGTCGTTGAAGAAGAGGGAGGTGTCATCGGTGAAGTGGATCGCTAACCGCGTGTGCCGTCCTGGAAGCTCATGGTAGTCTCCTTGGGTCATTGAGTGCCCGCCGCCGGAAAGATCACCGTGCTTGTCGCGATAGAAGAACTGCCCGGTCATTTTGAGGTGGCCAAGAAGAAAGAGATCCCCCTCAGCTTTGAAGGAG
>CAYWBR010000138.1:0-5018 GCA_964456675.1 uncultured Bacteriovorax sp.
ATTTCTGGGTTTACGTCTTTAATCATGAGATCTAAAAGTGTGAATTGCTTATTTTCAATACTGAGAAGCTTCTCACCTGAGCAGATAAATGAGCTTAATGTGAACCGGTTTTTAAATTGAAATTCCTTATTGTTTTCAAAATAAACGTATTGAATTGCCCTTGCATTTGGTACATTTTCAAAACTTACTTCCATCGGAGTAACTATAAATTTTTCAATTAATCCGCGATCATCTTTTTCAACTTCTACAAAAAACGATGAATGTTTTTTGTAGCACCCCCATCCTTCAGATGTTTTGACCGGTAAGTTAACCGTTTTTTTACTTCCCCCATTAAGGGCGGATTTACTTCCGCCGATACTTATACCAAACCCAGAACTTGATCGATAGATAATGGCATCAGGATTACAGTCTCCAGCAAAGATGTTGATAGAAGCCATAAATAGTAGTAGAAAAACAATATCCTTCATGGACTAACTTATCGGAATTTAAAAAAAGTACTTAAACGTAAAATTTACAATATGCCTATGAACCATTTTTCAATCTGTTATAATTTTTCTATGAGTAAATTCTTGAGACTTTTCTCTTTTATTCTTTTACTGTCGCCTTTTTTAATTAAGGCCGCAATCGAAGATTCTTCATTTTTGAATGAAGGGCGATACGCTCTTTTAAAAGATGTTTCTTTAGCAAACAAAAAATTTATCAATTTATCTATTCAATTTATTCCTCCAAAAGGTAAAAAAGTAAACACCGCTAGTTTTGTAAAGGTTTGGGAAAAAAAACAAAATGAATGGTTAATGGTTAAAAAATATACCGCGGATGATGCTGAGTTTGATTCTTCTACTAATCGCCTTCGTGCTCGTACTATTCTTGAAAATTCAGATAGCCTAGCTGCCATCGAAGTGGAGTTTATCTATTGTAATAAAAACGGTGGAGGTCAATGTGACATGGAAAGATACCTTACTAAGATCGTTCGTCACTCTCATAGTAAGGACACCTCATTAAATTTGAAATTAAAAATTTAGTTATATCTTTTTCCTAAATATCTTGGCTGGATCATATTTTCCATTGAAAAAATGTTATCAAGTTGATCCTGGGTTAGTAGTTTTCTCTCAAGTACAATTTCAGAAACACTTTTACCTGTTTGGGCACACTCTTTTCCAATGCTATCACACTCGCTATGTCCTAAGATCGGATCGAGATAAGTGATTATTCCTATAGAGTTAAAGACAAAATCATGGCATCTTTTTTCATTTGCAGTTATTCCAACAATGCATTTCTCACTTAATGTGGTCAATGCTTTTCGTAGCATTTCAAATCCTTCAAAGAGACATTGAGCGATAACTGGTTCCATGACGTTTAATTGTAATTGGCCAGCTTCTGCTGCCATTGTGACCGTTACGTCATTACCAATAATTTTAAAGCAAACCTGATTTACCACTTCTGGAATAACGGGATTTACTTTTGCTGGCATGATCGAAGATCCTGCTTGCATTTCAGGTAAGTTGATTTCTTTTAAGCCAGAGCGTGGACCAGAGGAAAGTAGGCGTAAATCGTTACAAATTTTAGAAAGCTTCACGGCCGTTCTTTTTAAAGCTGAAGAAATAATAACATAGGCGCCACAATCGTATGTTGCTTCAATTAAATCTTCTGATTGTACAAAAGGAAATCCCGTTACGTCAGATAGTTTTTGAACAGCTAGCGCAGCATAACCTTCAGGAGTATTGATACCTGTTCCAATCGCTGTCGCTCCAAGGTTTACTTCCTTGATTAAGCTCTTCATCGTCTCTAATAATTTTACATCTTCTTTTATCAGAGTTGCGAATGCTTTAAATTCTTGGCCTAAAGTCATTGGCACAGCATCTTGTAGTTGAGTTCTACCCATTTTTAAAATATCTTTAAACTCTTCACCTTTTTCTTCGAACGATTTAGAAAGTTTTAAAAGTTCCAACTGAGTAAGCATAATTTCTTCATACAGAGCAACTCTAAAGGCAGTTGGGTATGCATCGTTTGTGGATTGACATTTATTTACATGATCATTTGGATGAACTCGCTCATAATTCCCTTTATGGTCACCGAGAATTTCTAATGCCAAATTAGCGACAACTTCGTTAATGTTCATATTTACAGAAGTGCCCGCCCCCCCTTGAAACACATCACTAGGAAATTGGTCGAGGCAGCGATCATGAATAATGATCTCGTCGCAAGCTGTAATGATGGCGTTGGCAATTTCATTAGGTAAGGTGCCCAGTGATTTATTTGCCATTGCACACGCTTTTTTAGTTTTGGCCAGTGCTTTGACAAAGATAGGAAAATCTTGAATTTTTTGATTTGATATTTGAAAATTATTTACTGCTCTCACCGTATGAATTCCATAGTAAGCATCTTTTGGAACCAATAGATCACCGAGTAGATCGTGCTCTTTACGAAATGCCATTTTTACCTCCGAGTAGACGTCTATCATACAAGAGGAAAAAAACTTGTGAAAGAAGAACCTTGCTTATAGGATCAATCCATGGAAACAAAGGTACTATTCATCCCTGGATACATGGGGTCAATTTTAGAAGAGCGTCATAGTCATAAAGTACGCTGGGTAAGAATATCTGATTTTTTCTCGAATAATTGGGATTTGTCGATGACAGAGACATATTCGGATTTTCCAGTGAAAAACGACTTAGTTCCCGGAGAGTTGCTATTTAAAGTTAAAGTTATTCCAAATTTATTTGAAGTCGAGTCCTACAATAAAACATTTTATCATTTACAAAAATTTTGCGCGAACACCAATAGGGAGCTCCACTATGTTACTTTTGATTGGCGCGATGATTTTTATCACAGCATATTGCGCATAAGTAATAAAATTGATGAACTCACTAGTGATGGGGGGAAAATTGAAATAATCGCTCATAGCACTGGTGGATTACTTGCTAGTTATTATCTTCGCTATGGCAATCAAGATTTCGATTGTGCAATTGAAAATTGGTATGGTACTCAAAAAATTTCTAAAATGGCATTAGTTGCCTCACCCTTTAGAGGGGCCTTATCGTTATTAAGGCATATGAATGAGGGGACGACTGCTCTAAGAAATAAAAAACTTTTGAGTAGCTTGGATTATAGTACATTTAAATCGTCTTATTTTTTTATTCCACATCGTAAATTTCAAAAGTTTCAATTAATAAAGGGCAAGGAGCGATTATTGATTGATGGTCTTGATCTAACGTCTGTTAATACCTATAAAAAAAATAATTGGGGCCCATTTAAAAATGATCATCTAAAAATTCTTCCTGTAAACGAAAGTAAATTGCAGGGAGTGATCGATCGAGGCGTGCGTTTTCAAAATCTAATGCAAAAAGAAGTGGAAATAAAGCCTTTACAAAAAATCAAAATTTTCGTGCTTAGAGGAGTTGGGCGTTTGACATTTTTTTACCCAACGATAAATGAAAACCAATTTAACAAAATTCCCTTAAATATTTCTTATAAGAAAAATGAGCGAGTCGACGGCGATGGGATTGTTGCATCTGTATCAAGCGAGCCACTTGACTGGTTTTCCGAACATAATCTAGGCGTACATACCAATGGTGAAGAACATCTAAAGATCATCTCAAACTTTCATTCACAGAAAATAATTCATCAATTTTTAACTAGTGAATAGTCAATTTTTGATCTGCTCTTTTTTTTTATTTTGATTTATTAAGTATTTACATTTTCAAAAGATGGTAAGGGATTTGCTCGATAATGCTTGTGAGGTGAACATGAGTTTTATACGTATGCTAAGTTTTTATCCCTATCAAGGATCTCTAGAAAGTGCAGATTTATTCGGCTATACCTCCAAGGGCATTCCTGGAATCGAAATAGTGGGGTTATCTAAGCATGGAAGACAGATGAAAGAAAAATTTATCTATCTCTCTAAAGAACGTGGACTCAAATTCCCTCACCTTCGTTTTGTCTTATGTGTTGAAGGGGAAATTGAAGGGAAAAAGTTTAAAAATGAAGAGTTTCGCTATTTGGAACTTCCGCTCTTAATCATGCTCTGGAAAATGGCGGAGATACTTCCTATTTATGAGCTTACGGATTGTTTTGCTTCAGGGAAAATATCAATCCAGGGGGAAATTGATTACTTGCCCATGGGCCTAAAAGAACAAGTTGATCTTTATGGGCATTATGGCGAAGACACTGCTGGAATTCCTAAAATGATTGCACCTAAACAAATGAAAATTCATGAGGATTTCGGGCATATTTATTTAGAGGACTTACTTGGAAAAAGCTTCAAGGAAAATTTACACAAAGTCATTTAAGAGGCCAAAAATATGATAAATAAAGAGTATGAAAAATTTTAAATTAATATTTTTATTTTCTTCTCTTATTTTATCTCTATCAAATAGTGCAGAGACTTGTTTTGATAAAAAAGCAGTACTAGAAATAAATGAGTCTCAATTACTCACTTATCGGGATATGACTGAGCATGGATTTAAGGCCCGCGGTCATATCGAAGCTGTTGTCGTAGAGCAAACAGAAAACCGCCAAGGACATTTGCATTTCATTGCAGACTTAGATGAAAACTTAAATACAACAGATGATCGGTTAGAAATAATTTACAATCAGCAGTATGGTGAAATTGAAAAAGTTCTTCCAGGGCAAAAGGTTCGTGCTTGTGGTGACTTTATCGTAGATCAGTATTCGCCAACAAAAGCTGTGCTTCATTGGTTGCATTTAAATCCCAACAAAAAGAAGAATAAACACGAAGATGGATTTCTTCTGATTGATGGGACTTTGTTTGGGTTAAATAGATAAAGTATTAACTAGATCAATTTCTTCCGAATCAAATTCAGTTTTCTTTGTTAAGCAATCTTGCAAATCTGCAAGGGTAACTTTGCCAAGCCTTACTACTGTAGCATTACATTTTTTATCATTGAGCAATGCTTTAACGGCCAAATAACCCATTTGAGAAGCAAGTACTCGGTCTTGTGGGTTTGGATTTCCTCCACGCTGGATATGGCCTAAGATACAAACGTGGGCTGAGATTT
>CAYWBR010000139.1:0-4938 GCA_964456675.1 uncultured Bacteriovorax sp.
AGTAAGATCTTTGCACCAATGTCATCGTCTTTAATTATTGAAAGGTATTGACCACCAAATAAATAGTTCTCATAAAAATTAGGATCGAGAGTTGCAATTAAATTAAATCGCAAAAACATCCATGAATTGGAATCTCTAAGTTTGTAATGTTCGTGATCACTTTCAAGAATAGTGCTAATCCATGTTATCGCAGTTATAAATCGGCGATAGCCCAAACTGAAAATGTCAACTAATTGAGGGCTTAGATTAAAGGCAGAGTCTTGTTTAGATATTTTGATTGAGGGTTTTTCGTAGGAGTTAAGTTGAAGATGTGCAAAATATAATAAGACAAAAACTATGCTTAGGTTAATGATTAAATGAGAAAATTTTCTAGTCATGGCAAACATATCGATTATTATAAACTATATGAAAAAAATTTCATTTGAAAATGTGACAAAAAAATTTCAAACAAACTTCTGGGAAAAGACTCAGTTGGCACTCGATGATGTAAGCTTTTCGATAAAAGAAGGAGAGGTGGTTGGTTTTCTTGGTGCCAATGGTGCTGGCAAGACAACGTCCATGAAGGTGTTAATGGGATTCATAAGGGAGGATTTTGGTCAAGTTCTATTCCACGGGTTTCAAAATAATTCAAGAAATGGTTTTTTGAAAGTACTCGGATATCTTCCAGAAAAAACTTATGTGTATCAGCATTTAACAGGAAGAGAATTTTTAAATTATATGGGCGAATTACAAAACGTATCACCAAGCCAGATTAAATTAAATATTGTGCGGTGGTCGGAGCGACTAGCTATTGCTCATGCGCTTGATGGTTTAGTAAAAAATTATTCAAAAGGAATGCAGCAGCGATTGTGTTTTTTGGCGGCATTATTAATTAATCCAGAAATTTTAGTTCTAGATGAGCCTCTTTCAGGGCTTGATCCACTGGGCAGAAGAGAATTTAAAGATATATTTTTAGAGCTAAATCGCAACCAAGGAACGACTGTGTTTTTTTCAAGTCATGTTGTTTCTGATGTAGAAGAGGTGTGTAGTAAGGTGCTTTTTATTGAAAAAGGAAAAATGCTATATGCTGGAGAAATTGATCAACTTATGTATGAAAACTCTGATAATAAATATAAGATTAAGTATTTCGAAAATAATCAAATGAAAATCGAATTGATTCAGGACTCCGAAAAAAAACAGCGCTTAATAGAGCTGCTTTCGAAAAATGTACAAATCGTGGAATTAGAGAAAAATAAAATGTCACTAGAGTCAATTATATATAAGGTTAAGCCTAGAGAATGAAAAATGTAATGACCATATTCAAGTATACTTTACTTGAGGTGCTTAGAAGTAAGCTAATGATAATAATACCGATTGTCTCTTGTTCGATTTTATTTATGTCGTATTTGGCTTCAACCTTTGCATATGGGGCACCTGAACGTATTGCTATTGATATAGGGCTGGGCTTAATGTCGTTGTCTAATTTAGCAATTTCTATTTTTGTGGGGGCTACTCTTGTCAGTAAAGAAGTGGAAAGCAAAACTATCTATATGATCGTTTCAAAGCCAATTTCGAGAACGGCTTTTTTATTGGGCAAACTTATAGGTCTTGGAGTGGTTGTTGTAATTAATGTTATCGTTCAAAGTTTTGTATGTGCTTGGCTCTACTATCATTTTAAAAGTGAAATTCCTGTACTGCTTATTGCGATTGGACTTTTAAGTCTATATGAATCAGTGATTGTGATGTTAATTACAATCACTTTTTCGCTATCAATAAATATTTCCTTGACTATCATTTTTACAATTTTAACCTGGATTATTAGTAACGTTTTAGCAGAGACTCAAAAGATACTTTTTTTAAAAAACAGTGAGTATTTAAACAGTATCCTATCTGTAGTTGCTAAATTTGTTCCAGATTTTTCTCGTTTTAATGTTAAAGATTTTATCCTATATCACCAAGTGTTGCCCGAAGGATATGTGGTTAAAACATCAATTTATTTTTTGTTTTATTCTGTTGCCATTTTTTTACTAGCAGATGTCTTGTTTAAAAGGAAGGATCTCAGTTGATATATTTGTATGTTTTTTTATTCATATTTGGAAGCATGATTGGATCTTTTTTAAATGTAGTTATTTTGCGACTTCCAAAAGATCAGAGTATTGTATTTCCTCGGTCAAGTTGTCCAAGGTGTTCTCACCAAATAAAATGGTATGAAAATATACCAATACTTAGCTTTGCGCTACTCCGTGGAAAATGTGCAAGGTGCGCAAATAAAATATCCTGGCAGTATCCGTTAATAGAATTAGTAATTGGTTTGGCTGCAATTGTGTTCATGTCTGATATTTCTAGTGGCCAAGAAAATGCAGTTAGGGGTGTTTTGTTTTTTACGGTGTTCTGTGTTTTGTTTGCCCATTTCATTATTGACCTGAGGCATTTTTTATTACTTGATTCGCTAAATATTTATTTGGCCGTAGTGCTAGGGTTCTATGGTATTTTTTACTTATCCTTTACGCATATGTTACTAGGTGCTCTCATTGGCGGTGGATTACCCTACTTGGTTACTTGGTTATTTTATAAGTTAAGAGGTAAAATTGGTCTTGGGGGCGGAGACATTAAGCTGTGGGCAGCTTTAGGCCTCTACTTTGGTCCTATAGGAATTATTCATAATATTTGGCTAAGTTGTAGTTTAGGGGCAGTGGTTGGTTTGGGCTTAATCCTCACTGGTAGAATTCAAAAAGATCAACCTGTTCCATTTGGGCCATTTATTATCGTAATGGCGCTCATTCAGATGTTTTATAGCGATTTTTTTTATTCAATAATGTCTTTTTTATTTTGAAATAGCTTTAACTTCTTGAAAACAATTGATCATTGACGCTATAATAAGTCATACCAACTTTTCATGGATGAATATTTTGGATTTACAAAAAGAAATTGAATCATTGAAAGATAAATTTTCTGAACTATTTTTCTATGGTTCTGCGTCGGTTGTTGGTATCGATATCGGATTAAGTTCTGTAAAAGTTTGCGAGGTAACAAAAACTCAAAACACATACAAGGTCAATAAGTTTGCAACTGTTCCACTTCCAGAAGGAACAATTATCGAAGATGAAATTCAAAAAGAAGATGATCTAATTGCTGCTCTCCAAAAAGCAATTAAAGATTTAAATCCGAGTTCTAAGTTTGCGTGTTTTAGTATCTCTGGGCCAAATGCAATTATCAAAAAAATTCAATTGGCAGGTGGAACACTTGAGGAAATTGAAGATCAGGTAATGTGGGAGATTGAACAATATTTACCTTTTTCCGCGGAAGAGGGAAATATATCATTCCATGTTGTTGGTGAAAACAGAGGTGGCGGTGTTGATGTAATCGTTGGCGCTGCAAAGAAAACAGTCATTGCTGCTTTTAAATCTGTTATTGAAGCAACCGGGCTAAAAGTTAAAATTGTCGACTTAAATTCAGCAGCCATCTTAAATGTATTTGAACATTTATATTTAGAAAAATTACATGAGGATAAGTCGTATATAGTGCTGGATTTAGGAGCACAGACAACTCAGCTTATCATTTATAAAGGAAAGATACTTTCTTTTTATAAAGAAATCAGTATTGGCGGTGTAACGATAACAGAAGAAATTCAAAGACAGATGGGTGTTAATTACGAAGAGGCAGAGGAGTTAAAGATCAATGGTGATGGAACTGGAAATATTCCTGAAGAAATTATTACCATTATAAATCAAGTTCTTGAGACATTGTTTTCCGAGATAAAGAAAACTATGGAATTTTACACCGCATCTTCAGTTGATGAAAGCTTTGAGTTTTGCGTGTTAACGGGTGGGGGAACTTTAATAGATGGTATTTCAGAAGCAGTCGAAGAACTCGTTGGCTGCCAGGTTGAGGTTCTAAATCCATTTTCACTAATGTCATATAATCAATCGAAAATTGATGAAGAAGAATTAAATTCAATAATCTATTGTGGTGTAGCTGCAATTGGGCTGGGAATGAGGGTGTACCAGAAATGATCGAATTAAACCTCCTCGAACGAAAAGCGCCCTTAAAGTTACCAGTTGTTTTAGGTGTTGATTTAAATACCTTAAATTTTCGTTTATTGGCACTAGCTTTTGTTATCTATTTCGTTCCTGGAATATATTTAGATTCTATGTGGTCAGACGAGCTAGTGACACTAAATGAAGAGGTCCAAACGCTAACGGCTCAAGATCAAAAACTTCAAAGTGAACTTGGCGATAAAGGCGATATTAGAGGTCAGCTGGATGCCTATAATAAGCAAGTTGAAAAATTGAAAGAGCGAAGCGTGCAGGTAGATAGTATTTTAAAAGAAAGGACAAATCCTCGAGCCGTTTTTGAAAAAATTGCAAGAAGCATGTCTGATGAAATATGGCTAGATAATCTGTCTTTAACAAATTCAAATGAACTATCAATCACAGGTGGGGCGTATACGCCTCAGGGAACTGCTAGTTATAGGGTAATTGGTCAATTTGTTAATCTATTAAATGATTCGCCTTTTTTTAATGGTACCGTGACAATTTCTAGTCAGAATCAACAAGAGTCGGAAATTGATGGATCAAAACTTATTTATGATAAATTTGAAGTTAAAGCAGTTATTAAAAACTTTGATGTGTTTGTAAGGTAAAAATGGCCAAACTGATTAAAAATATACATTTTCTGATTATTGGTTTGGGGTTATTTAATCTTTACAATTTGTGGCTAGAAAAAAGTGAGCAAATTGAAAATACTAAGAACCAAGCCGAAGTGTTAACTAGTAAAATTCAACAAAAAAAGAAAAACAAAAAAGAATTACAAGAGTTTTTTCGAGATATCGAAGAAGCCAAAGATAGAATTGAGCGTGTTGCCCAAGAGATTGAAAAAGCCCAGCAGCAGCTACCTTCTGATTTAAATGACGGTGAAATAATGGGGTTTATTACCAAAAAAGCTGATGAGCTAAATATT
>CAYWBR010000140.1:0-4896 GCA_964456675.1 uncultured Bacteriovorax sp.
TCAACAGAGTTTATATTAAAAAATCATCATTTAACGATTTTAGAAATTTAATGTTTGAGAGTAAGATCTTCCCAGGATGCTAGTGCTGTTTTGGCCCCTTCTCCCATCGCAATAATAATTTGCTTATACGGTGTAGTGGTTACGTCACCTGCCGCATAAATACCAGAAGCACTCGTTCGCCCCTTACCATCAACGACAATTTCACCAAACTTTGTGAGCTCTACAATATTTTTTACAAAACCTGAATTCGGAAGAAGTCCAATTTGAACAAATATTCCATCTAGATCCCTACGAATTTTCTGTGTAGTGCTACGATCTTCATAGAGTAAGCCAACAACCTTTCCACTATCGCCAATAACTTCTTCTGTTTTTGCATTTGTTATTATTGAAACATTATTAAGTGACTTTAATTTATTCACCAATACTAGGTCTGCTTTTAATTCAGCTGCAAATTCAAAAAGTGTAACAGACTTAACAATCCCCGCCAAATCAATCGCTGCTTCAACACCAGAATTTCCCCCACCAATAACAGCAACATCTTTCCCCTTATAATAGGGCCCGTCACAGTGCGGACAAAAGGCAACTCCTCGACCTATATATTCTTTTTCCCCCGGTATTCCTAACTCTCTCCACTTAGCACCTGTAGCAACAATTATATTTTTAGTTTTTAAAAATTCACCACTTTCAAGTTCAATAAGTTTAATTTCACCAGTTTGAATTGACTTTACTCTTCTATGCTCTAAAACCTTTATTGGGTACTCGCTCATATGCTGGGCCAATTTTGCTGCCAACATCGGACCTTCGGTATAGGGAGTTGAGATTAAGTTTTCAATCCCTTTAGTGTCTTGAACTTGTCCTCCAATTCTTTCAGCAATGATAGCGGTTTTTAAACCTTTTCTGACAGAATAAATGGCCGCAGAAGACCCGGCTGGCCCTGCTCCAACAACAACTACATCATATTCACCTAAATCAAAATTTCTTGTTGAAGAAAAAGATTCATCTAAACCAAATTCCAATTCTAATTTTGTTATTAAGTCTACCAGTTGAATTTTTCCAGAACTAATGAGTTTTTCATTATAAACAACACTTGGAACTCCTTGAATTCCAAGTTTTTGAATCTCATCTTGAGTGTAAGCGCCATCAACCATTGTATGCTCAAAATCACTGTGGTAGATGCTCATTAAATTTAGTGCTTGCACCACTTCAGGACAATTTTCACAACTTAGAGATATAAAAGTCTTAAGTTTTATTGGGCCTTTTAATTTTTTAATTCGCTCTACAATCATTTCATCCGGTAACTTTCCTTTCTTATCTGAATTTAGAATTGCCAAAATTAGCGAAGTAAATTCATGCCCAGTTGGAATTCCCTTAAATCGAATGCCATTTGGTTTCCCATTATATTCTATATAGAAACTTGGTACATTATCTTCAGCATTTTTTCCACTAGACTTAAGCCCAATTCGAGATGAAGTTGTTGCGACCTCCTTTAACATTTCAAGAAGCTTTTCATTATCAGCATGTGTCGACTCGTCATGAATCAAGACAACTTGATTTTCAAGTTTTTCAAATACAGATTTTAATTGCTCTAAAATATTATGGTCTAACATACTAGCCTCGTTTATTTTTCTTTTATTACTTAAAAAAAGGCCCGTTTCCGGGCCTAGTGCACTCATCAATCTTTAGATTTTTCCAACCAGATCAAGCCCTGGTTTTAAAGTATCCGATCCTGGTTTCCATTTTGCTGGACATACTTCATTTGGATGCTCAGATACAAACTTAGCTGCTTGAACTTTTCTTAGCAACTCATCTGCATTTCTACCAATACCATTATCATGGATTTCAGCTATTTTTATCAATCCTTCTGGAGATACTACAAAAGTTCCACGATATGCTAGACCTGCTTCTTCAATATGCACACCAAATGCTCTTGATAATAATCCTGTCGGATCTGCTAACATTGGGTATTTAATTTTCTTAATTGTTTCACTTGCATCATGCCAAGCTTTGTGAACAAAGTGTGTGTCTGTCGAAACAGAGTAAACTTCTGCACCAAGTTTTTGAAATTCAGAATATTTGTCTGCCATATCGCCTAATTCCGTTGGACATACAAATGTGAAGTCAGCAGGATAAAAAAAGAAAATAGACCATTTTCCATTTAGATCTTTATCAGTTACAGTTGTAAATTTGTCGTTGTGGTAAGCTTGAACTTTAAATTCTGGAATTTTTGTGTTAATTAATGTTTGGGCCATTTGATTTCCTCCTATAGAAATTTTTCTTACTTAGGCATTCTAAGTCACATTTTTTAAAATTAATAATTGATTCTTACTTTTGCTCGATAGATAGAATCTATCGCACTATTATTTTGATCAGGATTCCGTAAAGTCCTATAATTTCAAATCATTAGGACTTCGACTCTTTGGTAATTTTATGGATATCACCTACAACCCAAAGTATATCTTGTGGCTCAAGTATCATGGAAGAATCAGGGCTTAAAACTCGTTTACCGTCACGCTCGAGACCAACAATTAAACCATCTATGTTTTCTCTCAATCGGCAGTCTCTAATCGTTTTATTAACGTAGGGTGAATCCTCAGTTAAAAGCATCGACAATAAGCCATAATGAAGATCGGCCTGTATTGAGCTTTCATCTCTAGAAGCTTCAATAAATTCTTTGGCCTTTAAAAGCTCTTCTTCTTTTCCTATTAGATGAAGTAGATCATGACTCATCAAAATAAAATCACGTCCTGGAGCGATAAATCGTTTATCGCCTCTTTCTATTAAGGCTATCGTTATTCCAAAATTCTCCTTTAACTTCGACTGTAAAAGAGTTTTCCCAATTAAAGATGAATTTGGTGATAAAGAAAATTCAGACAAAACAGCATCCCAAGGTGCTAATTCAGGCTTATTTTTTTTTCTTTCTAATTCTTCTCGTTCTTTTTCATTTAAATTTTCAAAAAATTTATCCTCAATATTTCCATAAAATTTTTCAAAAATTCCTCTAAAAAACAGTGATACCAAAAAAACAATTAAAAAAGATGCACCAATCGCAATATAAGGTTCAAAAAAAAGACTCATCATAAAAGACACTAACAATGTACCTATAATAATTCTAAAAATCGTTACTCCAAACAACAAATTACTTAACTTATTTAATTCTTCTTGTTGCTGAAGTTGATTAGTTGAAGGAACACTGAAAAAAATCGCCCATAAAAATGGTGAAGATATAAATATAGTTGTCATTGAAAAAAATAATTTCAAAATGAGCGAGCTTGCAAAATTAAATAACTGCATCGGTAATACTATTTCACGAATAAATATAGTTATACTCACAACAACAATTGAATTTAAAAATATTTTGATTCCATATGCTCGCCATAGCAAACTGAAAAATCCTAAGTTAGATTTAGCAGTTGTCGCCGCTTGATACCTATTTATCAAACTAATAAAGCGGCTCGGAATCTTAGGTCCTATGCTCTCATAAAACACTGGCGCGTATTTAATTAAATATGGTGTAGTAAAAGTTGTAATTGCCGAAACAGCAACCGCAACGGGATAAAGATTGCCTGATGTTAAATTTAAAGTTACCCCCAAACTGGCAATGATAAAAGAAAATTCACCAATCTGGGCATGTGTGAACCCCATCAATGTGGCGTTTTTTAAATTTTGTCCAGACAACAGTGCTCCAATCGCGACACTTAAAATTTTTCCAACAATTACTAAAACTGTAACGATGGCAATACTAGACTTATTTTGAACTATACTATTTAAATCAATCATCATACCAACTGAAATAAAAAAAACTGCTGAAAATAAACTTTGAATGGGAGCTATTAAATGCTCAATTCGTTTCCCTTCTTTGGTTTCCGCTAAAATTGAACCCATTATAAATGCGCCAAGAGGAGCAGAAAAACCTACACTAGTGGCCAAGACCACCATTAACAGACAAAGACCAAGACTAATTAATATCGTTGTTTCGTCGTTTAATTCTTGTCTTATTTTTTTAAGCAATTGCGGGATAACATATATTCCAACCAAAAACCAAATTATTAGAAAAAATAACAATTTAATTGTCTGGGTAATTAATTCTGTTCCCGAAAAAATTTTTGTGACTTGAAATGTTGTCAATAAAACCATAAACAAAATTGCCACGAGGTCTTCAACAATTAATACTCCAAATACTAAATGTACAAATTGTTTGCCTTTTAAATTTAGCTCATTGAATGCCTTAACTATAATTGTCGTAGATGAAATTGCGATAAGACAGCCAAGAAAAATACTATCAATTTGACTCCACCCCAGCATTTGGGCAACAGAAAAACCGATTAAACACATCATGGTTGTTTCAAATAATGCAGTAATACTGGCACTTTTTCCTACATGGCTTAATTTTTTAAAACTAAACTCAAGACCTAATCCAAATAATAAAAAAATAACCCCCATCTCGGCCCATATCTTTATTGAACTCGTATCTTTCACGCTGAAAAAAAATGGGAAATTAGGACCTAGAAAAAATCCTGATAACAAATAGCCTAAAACAACCGGTTGTTTTAATTTTTTAAAAATGAGAGCTACTAGAGCTCCCGTAAATAAAATAAATGCTAAATCTCGAATTAAGTCTGGTAGATGCGTCATTATGTTAGTTCCTTAACATAATTATAGTAATGCTGATTTGATTTTTAAATGGAAAACTTAGAAAAACCTATAATTAAATGCTACACTACATCCTCAAATCTTTCATCGTTTGAACTCGGAATTTGTGATTCTGTTTTTGTTAAATTATTAGCATGAGTTGTATTTATATTATTTCGTGATTTAGATTTCTTAGCACTCTCATTTTTAATAAGTGAAATGGTCGGTTTTGTAATTTCAGCTGGCTTCGTGGGCGATTTAGATTTG
>CAYWBR010000141.1:0-4889 GCA_964456675.1 uncultured Bacteriovorax sp.
GGAACAATTGAAGTTCCAATTCCGCGGTTCACATACATTGTTGCTCGATTTTTTTGAAACCATCCTTGATCATAATTTCCAGATCCAGGAGGAAGTGCAATGGTCCCAATGAGAGGTAAACGAATTTGACCACCATGGGTATGGCCTGTAAATGCTAAATCTATTGAATTTGAGACTTCATCAAAAAATATTGGTGAATGAAAAATGGAAATTATTTTTGAATCACTAGGGATATTTTTTAAAATCCTTAAATCTGGATTTCCGGTTGGAGCATCAGCAAAGCCTGCTAACCATAAATTATTATCTAGCATTAAAGTTTTGTTTGTTAGGTCGATAATATTGTTTCTTTTTAAAATATCAGAGAGGTCTAAAATTGGCTCCCAGTCTTCCCAGTTTCCAGGAATGTAATAAACTGCTTTTTTGGCGATTAGTTCTTTTAAAACTTCTTCGTAACCCGAATTTGTTCCACCTGGTGTTGCGATATCACCGGTTAAAAATATGATGTCTGGTTTTTCACTTTGAACGGTCTTGATTACTTTTTCTTCAATTGTACTAATTCCTTTAGTGTGTAAATCAGAAATTTGAACGATTTTAAGTTTTTTATTTGAATTAACTTTCAGATTAATTTGGTGACGGGTAATTTCTAGCCAATTTGTTTCTATGAAATATGAATATCCCAAAATCAACAAACTAAGTAATGTGAAATTAAATATTAGATTTTTCCTCAACATAATTAATTTTATTTTACAAAATTCGCATTGGAAATATTTTTCCGATTTTCACAGCAGATAATATATTTGCAATTAGGTAGAACACTTTGTGATAATTATAAGAAAATTTATATTAGTTTACGTTATTAGTTATTGTTAATGCTTTTGTTGGAGCAATGATTGGTTTTGAACGAAATCTGTTTCCACAAATAGCTTTCAAGGATTAACGGTGACCTTTTATGGAATCATTCTCTTGGCCTGTGGCTTTAGCTATTATGTTTTAACCATTGCACTTCTAAAACAGCATTCTGAAAATTCTACAATTTATAGAGCAATAGGAAGCAAGATGAAGGAAAAAATGTCTATCGGGTTATATGTAGGAGGAATAATTTTATCATTTTGGTTTCCTCTTATTGCATTTCTTATCTATATAGTTGTAGCTTTAATGTGGTTAGTGCCAGATAATAGAATCGCACAGATAGAGAATGCTACTCATGGATAATATTCTTTATTGATTTACAGAATCTGTAAAAAAGCGTTATAATGACATAAATTTAATTAATTCCAAATTTATATTTGTCTATTTTAAACAAAGGAAAATATCATGTCAGATGACAGCCAAATCTGTCCAAAGTGTAATTCACCCTATGGTTATCCAGATGGGAATTTGTGGGTTTGTCCTGAATGTGCACATGAATGGACTTTAAATATTGTAGCTGAAACAGAAGAAGTTGTAGAAGGCCCTAAATTTCTTGATGCAAACGGAGTGCAACTTCAAAATGGTGATACCGTTCGCACTGTAAAAGATTTAAAAGTTGGTGGAGATACCTTAAAGTCTGGCACAAAAGTGAAGAGTATTAGACTCTTAGATGACCCAATTGATGGCCATGATATTTCATGTAAAGTAGATGGATTTGGTTCAATCTATTTAAAATGTTCAGTAGTTAGAAAAGATTCTTAATTACTAAAGTGATTTTAATGTTACTTGGTAATGATCTATTCCAAGTTTTTTAATAATAATGAAGATATCTATTTGTGCCCATCCTACACCTGGAAGATTTGGGTGGTACACTACGTGAACTTTACTTTTTCCATTCTTTGGATGAACTTGAAAAAAATAGGCATTTTTAAGATTTTTATAATCTGCTCGTTTGGTAAAATACAAAAAAGCATCATCTATTTCTATTTTTTTTAAAGCTTCTAATTCTTGATAGCCTCTTTCTGTTTGATACTCCATAGGTAGTTCATAATCTGTTTCACCTTTTAATTTTTCGTCTTCAATTGGTACATAGATTTTTTTCTTCAGTTGGTATTTTATATTAACCAAAAATTTTGAATCATGTTTAAGATTTTCAACGATGGCACTTCCACCTGTATGAAGGACACCAGGATCTACGTTATATTTAACTATAGTATTTGCAAAAATAATGGGAGAGAGTAAAACTAAAAATGTTAATATTGCACGTCGCATATCACTATCCCTTAAATTAATGTATATTAAAAAAGGATAGAATAAGATTTTATTTATGGGAAATTTATTTTTTTAAATATTAGAAATCATCAAATTCTAAGACTAGATTTGAGTTTGAAACGAATGGATTGAGATTTCCTTGATACTTTGAAATTTCGAAATTTCGTTTTTCTTCTTCGCCATCAACTGGATCTTCATCATTCCAAATTCTTAAATAAGATTCTTGGTGATCATCAATAGGCATCTGGTAGCGAATAGAAAAATAAAAAAGTGCTCTTGCTACATTGCCTTTATGATTTTTTGGTGGCTCAAAACAATGCTCATTGTGTTTATTGTGGCCACGTTTGCTTTCACCATTTGTCCATTTTATTTGTTCAACATCACAGAAAGGAAGACTTGAACGAACAGAGTTAGTAGGACTATCAGATATAAACAAGTGATGTAGGTCGCTTTTAGCCGTTCCAACGGCCCCTTCTGATTGAGGCCAAGTATGTTCGATATTCATGATTTTAGGGCTTGGTACGACTGAAGTGGTTAGACAGTTTTTAGTGTCATAAACGCTACAAACGACACTGTTTTTGTTATCAAGTTTTGTAAAGAGGATTTCGTTAGCCACTTTGTAGGTTAGCGGGCGATGTTCTGAACGAGTTTTAAGTTGAATATTTTCAGCACTAGGATTTAACTTTGCGAAAGTGGGTGCAAATAGGCATAAAAACATGCATGTAACTATTAAGTTAATAAACATAAAAGGTAATTACCTTTGATAAAATTGATTGTCTAGATGGTTTTAAATATGAGAAGTGTCTTTTTATAATTTAAATAGTTGGGTATTAAGATGAAATTGTTTAGCCTTTTGATTGTTGTTTTTTTAACTCTTGATAGTGTTTCAGGCCATGAATTATCGGTAGTCGGTCCATGTAGCCAATCACCAGTTTTTGAAGCTTCGATAAATAGTAAATTTGATACTGTCGGAGATTTAACCATACATATATTTGATAAAAATAACGTACCTTATTTAGGAAATGAACGAGGGATAAATGTTATTTTTAATTCACCAATAGGTGACGGCGCTTTAGAAATTTTGTCAGACACAGAAATGCGTGCATATGGATGGTGTTTTTTTGTTAATGGTAAAGTTTCGATGGAATACGCTAATGAAACTTATCTAAATCCAGGAGATAAAGTTGAATGGGTTTATAGTTATGCTTTTTATTCAAAAGGAGAGTGGAAATCAATGTGTAACCCAAGTTATAAAATTAAGAGTGATAATATTTGTAAAAAATGAAATCAGTTATAACCGATTATGGTTACAACTGATTAAGTTTGCTTATGATTTCAGGAATTTTTTTAAGATTAGTTTTTGCTTCAATAATGATTCTTACTGCATCTGTCTGGCGCAGTTTTCCTTCTTGCATTTTTTGGCATAGTAGGGGTTCGACTGGATCTGTTTTGTTGTAAACACTTTTGTGTTGTGGCCAGAGATTTGATTCACTATTCGCTCCACCAGCGCAAAGTGGAATCAAGTGATCAATTTTAAATTCACCGCGATTCATGGTTGATATTTTATAACCTAAAACACGATCGTATTTTTGTATAACAGCTTTTTTAGTGTATGCGTCGACGTCTCGTTCACAATACGCAATTTTTTCGGGGTATCTAACTGCGTCCGGTGTTGAACACAGTTCACCTGGGGTTTCTGTTAGGTTTGGATTGGTTGGAAATCTGGCTTCGTTTGCCAAAACGGCAGTTAAGTTAAAAATCTGTAATAGGGCCAAAATAATAGTGAATTGCATATTAGTTTTCCTTATCTTTGTCATAAGGTAGACTTGTATTTAATTTGACTTCATTTGTCATTAAAAAAGTTTAATGTTGTGGCTTGTAGTATTGATTTTGTTAAAATTTCAATGACTTAATGGTCTCGCTCTTTTACGATTTATGAAAGGGTGTTCATTTTAACGGAGGACTAGCAATGAATAATGTAGAGCTCGAAACTGACGGCTATGTGTTTAACCACACAATGCTAAGGATTAGAGACCCAAAGGATTCATTAGCTTTTTATCAAAATGTTTTGGGAATGAGTCTTTTGCGACAGGTAGATTTTATTGAATGGAAGTTTTCTCTTTATTTTTTAGCTAAGTTTGCAAATTCCTCTGAAGCAAATATGTTTGAGAATCTCTCTATTGAAGAAAAAGCGAAATATACTTTTTCTCGTGAAAGTGTTTTGGAGCTGACTCACAATCACGGAAGTGAATTCAGCAAAGAATTGCCCTACCACAATGGCAATACAGAACCTCGAGGATTTGGGCATATTTGTTTTTCTGTTCCGGACCTAGAAGTAGCGCAAAAAAGATTTGATTCATTGGGGGTTAGTTTTCAGAAGCGATTAGGAGAGGGGGGGATGAAGAACATTATGTTTATCAAAGACCCAGATAATTATTGGATTGAGATTGTTCAAGCTTCAAAAATGTCTTAGTGTGTAGCTATTCTTTAGTTAATTTTAAATTATCTTTAGTCTCTCCAGTAGTATAATCGTATATCGGTTAATGTTTTTTTTTTGAGATTTTTATGAACTTGTTCAAAATAAAAAATTATTGTGTTCATAAAGCATTAATCCTTTCTGTTATCTTGTCTTCTGTTTCATTTAATATTAACGCTGACGGAAATGGAGCAAAGCTAATTACAGTAATTGGTTCAGCAATGAGTGCTCC
>CAYWBR010000142.1:0-4789 GCA_964456675.1 uncultured Bacteriovorax sp.
TTTTGTTTAATAATAAGACTCTTCGTTCATTCCTTCATTGTCGATATCTGCATTTAATTCAATAGAAGCATTGGTGATAATATCATCAATTGCAAGACTTGATTCTGTGGTAGTTCTAGGTAGTAGAGATGCTGTCTTTTTATTTGCATTAAAGAAATTAAAATTTGATGGATTGATTATTGTGAGTGCAACCACGGCAGCAACCGCAAAAGAGATAAACCAATTATTGAAATTATGATTTTTTGAGTTACTGTCTTTGGGAAATTTTAAGTCTATGTTTTTTTTCCAATTATCGCGCGCAATTTCCAATTCAGAGTCAGTTACTGTGTCTAGCTTGTTTTTTAATGTACTTCTTAGTTGATCTTTATTCATAGTTTTACCATTTCCCCAATTATATCATATCTTGAGAAAGTATTTTTTTTAATTGATTCTTACTTTGAAACAATCGATTTTTAATATTTTGCAAAGAAGTATTTAATATTTGGGCCATTTCATCCATCGATAATTCGGATTCAATCCACAGCAATATTGTTTCTTTGTTTTTACTGGAGAGTTTGTCGATGGCAGCAATTAACATATTTTGTGATTCTTTCTTTATGAGAATGTCTAATTCTTCATTTAAGCCATCATCTGTTAGATATAATTCATCAATATTTTCATCAAATTCTTTTGTAATGATTTGATTTTCGTATTTACGTACATGATCTATGAGTCTTCTTCTAATGACGATCCATATCCAGGTGTTTAGTTTTGATTTTTCAGAGTCATATTTTTCAATGTTGTATACTAAATGTATCATTGAGTCTTGGGCAAGTTCTTGAGAAATCTCACGTGACTTTGTATTTAGATAAAAATAATTGAATATTTTCTTGTAATATTCTTTAAAAACTAGATCTGCAATTATTTGTCTCTGCTCATTGGTCAGATTTGTCGAATTGACTTGAAATATTGAGCTACAGTAGTCAGTTAGGGTCATAAAATTTCTCAAGAAAAAAGCATTGCTATAATAGTATACGTTAGAAATGAAATTTAGTTTTATTAAACTTTTTATTATTTTAATGGGTAATAAAACTTTTTTTTAAGACTGACGTATAATTAAGCAAGGAAGCTTTCCAATATGTAATTGTTAGTAAAATTAGGAGGATATAATGAATTTAATTAAGGTACCGTTTTTACATGTATTAATGGTGTTGCTTTTAGGCCTCGGGAGTATGGGGGCTTATGCCGACGAGGCAGAAGCTGGGCGTGGTCATTTTGCAAATAAAAAAATGAGACATGATAAAAAGGGTAAAGCAGCTTCACCCGCAATGAGTGACTATCACAAAGAAAGTATTGAACTTAGACGTCAAAGTGTAGAAGAGACGCGTTCAAAACATCTAGAATTACTTAATAAAATGTACGATCTAAATATTGCACATTTGAATGATCTCGAAGAGTTGGGGAAAAAAATTGAAGCAGCTACAGATAAAGTCGAAAAAGAAAAATTATTAGAAGAATTAAAGCAGTTGGTTATTAGACAAAAAGAGATTTCAAAAAATTATTATTCTTCGAATATTAAACCTGTTCTAGGCGAGATACGTAAATCATTTTACTCAAAGATGAAACAAAGAAGAGATGAAGCGCGGAAAAAAAGAGAAGCGGTACAGGATAGTGCTAAGGCAACAAATTAAAGTTTGTTTAAAGCGAGATCTTTTCATCAATAAAGTTTTCAATATCAGAATAATAGTGGGAGACAATGATTGTGATTTTGTTTTTTGTCTTCCACTCTAAAATAATTTTTTTAATATATCAATACTTAATTCTTGATCGATAAAACTGAAAGTCTCATCTAAGATAATGACTTTCGAATCAAGAGCTTGTGCTCGTAAAAGTGCTAATCTTTTTTTCATTCCTCCCGAAAGTTGGTGAGGATATTGCGAATCGTGATCTTCAAGTTTACAGATTTTTAAATATATGTTTATATCTTGGTCTTTCATGCCAAATAAAGAAAGTTGTTCTCGTACTGTTAACCATGGGAATAAATCATCTTGTTGATTGACGAGAAAAATTGAAGAATTGGGTGCTGTTATTAGGTTGTTTCCGAGTTGAACCAGTCCTGATGTTGGACGTGTATGCCCGCAGATAATTTTTGCTAAAGTAGTCTTTCCCCGGCCAGATGAACCCATTAGGAGATATATTTTTCCTTCTTCGAATTGATAGTTGAAATTATCGTAGATAATTTTATTTTCAAATTGAATATTAATATCTTTTAAAACTAAGGTTTCCATTTTACTACTTTTGATTGAATGGATGTTAATGCGAACTGTAATGAATATCCTACTATCGCAATTGTCGTTATATCAATAAACATTTGCTCGTATTGTAAGTTTAATCGGCTTAGTTGGATTGAGTAGCCTAGACCTGAAAATCCACTAATCATTTCAGCTGCAATAATGGACATCCATCCCATACCAATACCAACTTTAATTCCTGTAAATATTTGGGGTAATGTTGCTGGGATGTAGAAAAAAAATACTTTCTTCGTAAAACCCCATTGTGCTGAATTTAGGGCTTGGAGGTATTCACTTTTGATGTTTTTAAATGAATCATAGGTTTGAGTAAAAACGGAGGGAAAAACACCAATAAATACAATTAGCCAACTGGCCTTGTCACCGATGCCAACTGTAAGTACGATAAAGGGAATCCATGCTATCGGGGGAGGGTATTTAATTGCATCTAGTAAAAAATTAAAGAAAAGATTTCGTTGCAGGTAATGGGGCAAACAGTAGCGAAGAAAGCCAGCGACAATGCCAATTACTATCGCAAGCAAGCCCCCAACTGTTATTCGCTGAAGGCTTGCTAAAACATTTTGAAAATGACTTAAATAGTTATAATCCATTTATAGATATTTGTTACTAACGTAATCTTTCATGTTGATTTTTTTCTTAGTGGCTTTCTCGACAAAGTCAGCCCCTCGTTGCATCAAAGAATAATCTTCGTCTGTAAAATTAATTTTTATGTCTTTTTTGTTTTTGACTTTTAGGTTCGGTTCAAAAGTGTTGGCAATGGACAATGCTTTAGAGTCTTCTGGTGAAAAATTTGCTTCTTTCATGAACCACTCATCTACTTGTTTTGTATTTTTTGTATAATAATCATAAGCATCGACAAGTGCATTAGATAAGGCTTTTGCAATTTTTGGGTTGGTTGTTAATAGTTTTTCATTCATTAAAACTAATGCACATACTTTACCAGCATCAATAACTTTAACTTCATTTCGAGCTTCAAGGATGGCAGGAATAGGATCAAAGCCACTAAGAGCATCAAATTGGTTCCATTTTTCCTCTTTTACAGATCTTCTTACGACGGGTGCATGCTCAGTCATGGCCAAGTTAATCATCTTTAAATCGGTTTCAGGATTGATTCCGTTTTTTTTAAGAGATTCAACAACAACTCTTTGAGCTGCAGCACCAAAAGGAACACCTAAATTTTTTCCTTTTAAATCATTTATCGTTTTGATTTTAGAATTAACTGAAACGTAGGTAGTTGTCCGATTATACATCAATCTCATTGTTCCAACCCAGCCTTTATCTTTCGAAAATAATACAGCAGCAGGTTGATCGGCAGTTAAAACAACATCGAGCTCGTCTGCAAGTGCTAATTCATTTAACTCTGGGCCGTATGTTTTTCCAATGAAAGTAGCTTCGATATTATGTTTTTTTAATATATCGGTATTTTTTCAAACTTGAACTAACTGACCTTGAAGACTCCAAGGAATTTGCCAGCCAATTCTTAGTTTTTGAGTTTCAGCAGATAGGTTGAACGCTGTAAGCATGGCAATAATGGCCATAAAAATTTTCATAAAAAATTCTCCTAAAAAATATTTATGTCTACGTTTGTATACTTAGAAGAATTAGTAACACAAGATTAGTTTGAGCCTTATTAATAGCAATGGAGTAATTTTAAGAGGGAATTTTTGAGTTTTTCCTTGGTTGAATTATTGTCATGTTTTTCATTGGAATTTTCTCCGTTTTTGGTATTAGAATTTTTATTTTTCTCTTGTTCAGAGTTTTTTTGCTGGTCGGTAGGGGAACCCTGCCGTTGATTTATATCAACGCCTAGGTCAGCTTTCTGATCTAAGGCCAGGCTATCAAGTTTTGTTTTCACCTCATTGCGGGATAGGGAATTATTAAGGTGGCGATGAAGTTCGCTTTTAACTTGCATATTCGTTGTCCTTTTTATTTGGCCGACTGATTTAATATACAGCAAATTTGTTTATAATAGGTAGGCATGCGCTAAGTACATGTTTTCATATAGCATTAATCAAATTAAAAGTGGTAAATCTGTCAGTAATTTGTGGCATATGTTGAGTTTTTTCCAATATTTATTAAAATAACAAAAGGCTTTATTAGTCTTAATTATTCATTGGAGTTGTGAGTGTTTGGTACGACATTAATTAGTTTATTGATCTCATTTTCCATTTCGAGTGTGCAAGCTGTCGAAGACATTGCAAAAAGTTCAATTACGCAGACTGGAGCCTGTGCCAATAATCGACCAGGAATTATCTCTAGGCTCTCTACTGAAGCAGATAAAATGCAGGAAAAGTGTTTAGTTGATGTCTACAATGAGTATTTAAGCAAAAGGAACGAGGAGCTTCGTCAGTTAACGGATTATTCAAATCACTTAAACACTCAATTAAAAAAAGTAGCTGTGAAAGTAAATAGGATAATGGTTGATTGCGGTTTTCAAGCAAAACGAAAGGCGGAATTAGTATTTCGTTGCAGACAACTAAATGACGAAAGAATTAACCTCT
>CAYWBR010000143.1:0-4742 GCA_964456675.1 uncultured Bacteriovorax sp.
ACAAATCCATGGTTCCTGATCTACATCAGGAAATCAAATGGGACTGACTCCTCTCGAGAGGAGATGTGAGCAGGATGACAAGTTGGCGGGGCGTTCTCGAACCCAACTTGAAGGCCTTTGACTTGAAGACCTTCGACTTGATGACCCCGAATATGTGCACCTACCCCGGATCGAACGGGGATCAGAAGCTCCGCAAGCTTCTACTCTATCCAATTAAGCTATAGGTGCGATTTGCATCGCTTACGATCAAAACACAGGGTCACATTATATCAGCACAGATATACACATACAAAAGAATCACTGGGGAGGAGGGATAGGCGATAGATGACCCGATCAGTTCGCTTGACCAGGCGTGGAGCCGGGTGCCTGTTGGGCATTGATCTTGGCTTGGAGCTCAGCGAGGATCGATGCAAGTGAATCATCCACAGCTGCCGTCGGGGCTGCAGCTGCAGGAGCTGCAACGACAGGGGCTGGGACAACAGGGGCAGGCATCACAGCAGGGGCTTGGACCACGGGCTCTGGTGGAGGTGGCACCACGGGCGCTGGTGCAACGACCGGAGCTTCGACCTGAACAACAGGAGCAGGTACCACAACTGGAGCAGGTGCTGCAGTCTGGGCGGCTAACTGTGCTTGCAATCTCTGGAGTTCAGCGATTTGGGATGCGATAGCGTCATGTGATGCAGGGTCAACTGCAGCCACCGGAGCAGGTGCTACGGGAGCCACTTCAGGGGCTGGGGCGACCGGGGTAGGCATCGCAACAGAAACAACTACTGATGGTGTTGGTGCAGGTGTCGTGACCTGAGCAGCAGGAGCTGCGAAACCAAGCACATCATCAAACTCTTCCTTTGTGAATCCTTTGAGCACGATCACACTTTCGTCATCTTTTTCGATTTTGGTGACTGGGGTACCAGCAAAGTTATTTGACAGAGTCAACATCTCGGTGAGAAACTCACGGTTGACTTCGAGGTTTTTTTCTTCAAAAGGCAGGTTGTGCGATTTCAAATATTCTTTTTCTTGGTTGCAGAAGACACAGTCATTGATCGTGTAAATCGTGATTTTCATATCTACCCATTATGGGGAATAGGACAAAGTGTGTCAAGGGGCAAATGACGACTAAGAGCCAAACTCAAAACACTAAACTCTAAATACTAATCCGCCAGCCGGCGGACTAATCAATCATGGAGGGACAATTTTAAATTATCAATGGGGCTAACAGCGCGGGTGACGCTGATGTATAGAGATTTTTACTGAATCTCTGTCTGAGCGACAGCGAGTTAGATGAAGAAAAAATCTCTATACATCATTACATCTACTGCCAGTTTTACACTCTACGTTCCACACTTTACACTTTTTTCTTACCCATCACACCCATTTCCTTGAGCTTCCACATGAAAAGTGCGCCTTTTCTGGTGGCGCGACTATCAACGACGAACTTCAACGCTTGCTCAAGCGCGGGGCGGGGGAGTGTCTTGGCGAGTCGCATATACAGACTTTTGCGAGTGGGGTCACCGAGCTTGTCGCAGAGGTAGATCGCATACGATTGGAACTCACGCGAGAGGTACTTGTCTGCTGTGGGATTGAACTTTTGGAGGATATCACTGATTTTTTGCATAGTTTTCGTATGAGTATTGTACAAGGGGACAATGAAGTATGAAACATAAACCATAAAACATGAAAGATGTACATGAAATCTGAATTCCCCTCTAGAGAGGGGTGGCGAACAAAGTGAGATGGGGTGTGTAAGTGTAGTCGTCATAACACACCTCCCCCTTCGGGGACTCCTCTCAAGAGGAGATGTAGAAACCATAAAACATGAAGCATAAAATATGAACCATAAACTATGAAATATTGACCGGAAATTGTGAATTAATCTGCAAATTAGCACACTATATATTGTCATGACGTGCCATAGTGCTGATATTGAGCTTGAGATTACTTGATATATGCATTGATTTGACAATGTAAACATACAGGGAGTATGATATGCAGTCATGAAAATACTCCACATCGCGGCCGAGGTGGCACCATTTGTGACCGTTGGTGGCCTCAGTCAGGTGATGTATTTTTTGCCCAAAGCACTCGCAAAGCTTGGACTAGACGTCCGCGTAGTCACTCCCAAATACGGTGAGATGAAAGAACCGGTACCTGGTTCGGTCATCGACACACAGTGGCTCCGTGTCCCACTTGCAGATGATGAGGCGATTCCTATTCGGGCAACTGAACCGGTACAAGACGCTGAAAATGCAGAGTATCTGATTTGCAATATGCGCTCGTGCAAGATAGACAGTGGGGTCACTGCATATCTTCTTGAAAATCGCGAGTACTACGAGCTGCGTGCCAATGTGTTCGGATACAAAGATGATCATATTCGCTTTGCACTGCTATGCAAGGCAACTCTTGAGTGGCTTCTTTACAAGCGTTCAGTCGATCCTGATTCGTGGCTTCCTGATGTGATACATTGCCATGACTGGCATACGGGATATCTCATCGACTGGGCCAAGCGCAGCCCACGGTACAAAGATATGCTCAGAGAAACTCGTATCGTATACAGCGTCCACAACTTTGCGTATCAAGGCAACTATGATTTTCGATATGCTTCAGACAAACAAAATGATAATGGCAGTCGTCAGCTGGCGGGGATTACCAACCCCCAGCTTCAGATGCAAAATCCACTTTTGCGCGGAGTACTCTATGCAGATGGAGTAAATACCGTGAGTCCGACCCATGCTCGAGAGGTACTCACCCCTGAGTATGCCGAAGGACTCGAAGAATATCTGAACCAGTCTAAAAATAAACTGACAGGGATCATGAACGGGCTGGATTTTGAAGAGTTTGATCCCGAACACGACAAAAATATTTATCGGAACTACTCGCCAAGAGCATTTATCAAGGCAAAACTTGAAAATAAGCGCCATCTGCAAGAGCTCTTTGGCCTTCCCGTTGATGAAACCAAGTTTGTGATCGGCTCGGTCGGACGTATTGCCCCACAAAAAGGCTGGGATCTCGTGCTTGAGGTGCTTCCCAATCTACTGCGGGAGCGGAGTGATCTGCAGTTCATCGTCATTGGTCGGGGTGATGATCACTACTGTCAACAGCTTTTCAAACTCAAACGCCAATTCGGGAAACAACTCGGTCTGAGGCTCGTCGCAGATTTCTCTATGCCCCGCAGTATCTTTGCAGGCGCAGACGCTATGCTTCTGGCTAGTTCGTTTGAACCTGGCGGAATCGTGGCGTTTGAGGCGATGCGATACGGAGCAGTACCCATCATCAGACGGACCGGTGGACTCAACGATGCAGTGACTGATTTCAACCCGACGACCGGACGAGGTAACGGCTTTTCATTTGAAAGTCGCACACCATGGGCTCTGTACGGAGCTGTAGTTGAGGCTCAGGTGTATTACTCTTCAAAAATCAACTGGCACAAATTGATCGAAAACTGTCTCCGATACGACTCATCTTGGGAGCACTCAGCGAAGAAATACCGTGACTGGTACAAACAAGTTATCTATACGCTTTAGGCAGAAGATCTGACAGCCCATCTTGCGGTGGTATAGACTGATGGTATAATCTAAACACATGAAAACCAACCTCGGTTTGTTTCTGCACTTGTACCAGCCTCCGGTACAGAGGAGAGATGTGGTGGAGCGAGTCACGGTCGAGTCGTATATCCCCATCATCGCCGGACTGAAAAAAAATCCTCATGCTCGTGTCACGATGAATATCACCGGTTGCCTTGTACTCCAATGGGATAAATATGGATATCACACACTGATTGCTGACATCGCTCAGCTTGTTGCGCAGGGGACTATCGAGTTGACAGGTAGTAGCGCGTACCACGCATTTCTCCCCAAGCTATCAGTGGCTCAGATTGTCCGTCAGGTCAGACTGAATACAGAAATACTGCGAAAATACTTTGGTAAAGATATTGTTTTGCGTGGATTTTTCCCGCCTGAGATGGCATTCGTTCCCTCACTTGTCCCGGTGATCAAAGACCTAGGGTTTGAGTGGATCGCACTCGATGAACGAGGCAAACATGGTGCACGAGTGCATCACCGATTGTTTCAAGATAGGCATGGCATGAAGTACGCATTTCGTGATCGTGATGTGAGCTATGAGACGGTGACCGGTGAGATGACTACCGCACGTGACTTGCGTAGTTTTATCAAGCGCCCTCCTACCTGTGAGCCAAATTGTGACGGATATACGATCATCGCACTTGATGGCGAGACATTTGGGCATCATCGTCGTGGATATGAAAAGATCCTGGAGGACATGTACAACGATAAACAACTCAATCTCATGACGATCTCCACACTCATGGCCAAAGATTACCCCATATCACAGATCAAACCCCGCAAAAGCTCATGGACGATACTCGATCGGGCACGGAGTATCAAGCAGCCATTTTTGCGTTGGGCAGATCCTGAAAATGAAATCCACACAATGCAGTGGAAACTCACCAAGCTTGCTTGTCAGATCACGCATGATGAAAAATCACAGAAAAAACTTGATCGAGCACTTTTTTCTTGTCAATACTGGTGGGCCTGTGCAAAGCCCTGGTGGTATATCGAGATGATAGAGGCTGGTGCATACGCACTACTCCAGTCAATCATCAGCTCACACGCAACAGCCGTGACCAAAACGAAGGCGGTTGATCTGTATCACGATATCGTCGCCACAGCCTTTGACTGGATGCGTAGTGGCAAGATGCAGCGACTCGTCGATCAAGAGCATGAGTATCT
>CAYWBR010000144.1:0-4726 GCA_964456675.1 uncultured Bacteriovorax sp.
CCATTACATTCGTTCAAAAATATCGTGGCCTAGATTTCATTGATTCTCTAAAAGAAATTTGTCAAAAAAATGGAATCAGCTTTGAGTCTTATCAAGAAGAAAAACGCAGTAATCCAAAAAAGGAAATGGCAAAAAGAATTTTATCTTATGCTGCTAGAGTTTACCGAGAAACTGGTAAATCAAATAATTTTCCTCCCTTTAATGAGTTCATGAAAAAACGTGGATTAACCGAAGAAACAGCTACTACCTACTCACTTGGTTTTGCAACTAATGAAAGCGTTCTAAGTAAATTCTTAAAAACCAAGGTCGAGGAAAAAGATCGCAAGTTTGCCAAAGAAGTAGCTCTAGAAATTGGAATTATAAAAAAAGATAAAAACAATGCCGAAGAAACTTATGATACTTTCCGTGAAAGGATCATGTTTCCCATATGGGATTTCAATGAAGCTGTTATTGGATTTACATCGCGCTCAATCCGTGACGGTCAACTTCCTAAGTATTTAAACTCGGGGGATTCGGTTGTTTTTAATAAACGGGCCCTTTTATATGGCTATCATTTAGCAAAATCCCATATTCGAGAAAAAGACAGTGCAATAGTTGTCGAAGGAAATATGGACCAGATAGCACTCTACCAATATGGTTTTAAAAATGCTGTAGCCATTCAAGGAACTGCCATGGGAGACCAAGCCCTAGCTCGACTCCTATCACTTACTAAAAATATTTTCATCGCCCTTGATAACGACAGTGCAGGATATAAAGCGGCTGAACGATTAAACGGCCAGCTTATGGAACACGGCGTCTTGGGATACTTTATCAATTTTGAACCGGTAAAAGATGCCGATGATTTTTTAAAAGAGGTTGGTGGTATCGAATTACAAAAGCGTTTGGACAACGCGAAGCCTATGCTCGATGTAATGCTTGAAAAGGCTTTTCCTGAAAAAGTTCCAGAACTCTCACATAAAAAACTTGAAGTCTTGCAAAGAGCTTTTGAACTCGTTAAGCCTTTGGGCATGAATCTTGCTGCAACAGAGAGAATTACTGACTTCGCTAAGCGTCTTGGAATGAGTTCAGATGCTTCTCAAATTGCTAAAACATATGAAGATTACTTAAAAAAACAACGCCGTCCAAAGAGTGAAATTGCAAAAAATCAAAAAACCAAAGAGCTAATTATTCATCAAGAAAATGACGCTGAATTTGGCAATGAATTGCTTCAAACTGAAGACTTAAAAAATATAAATTTAGATGAAAATCACCAAGAAAAAAAATTAGCAGTAATTCAATTAAAAAGCGAACGGCAGCTACTGCAAGAATTAGTCCAAAATCCATCTGCATTTAGTTCTAATCTTGTGAGCGAAATTCTTGATTTACTCCCTTCAGATGAGGTAAAAAAGTATATTAGTAGGCTTAAACGCCTATTTTTTGAAATTGATGAAAGTGAATATGTCACGATGGTTTCAAATATGATAACCAATGAGGATGTCCCACTAGAAATCAAGGAAGCTGTATCTGCTGCGCTTTTTCAATACAGACCAAGAAGTTCTGATGAAAAAGTTGTAAGCCGATTGTTTTTTGATCTAAAGATAAAAATTAAAACAGAAGTTTTAAAAAATCGTAGAGATGAATTAAAAAACAACCAAGATCAGTTGCACACGAATCCTGAATTTAACGAGCTCTTAAGCGAGATTAATCAAATCGACAGAGAGCTTCAAGAAATTAAGAAATTAAAACATAAATAATTCACAACCCAAAAAGGGGAATACTAATGTCAATTTCACCAGCTGTTCAAACCTTTCTCAACTCAAAAGAGTTTAACCGTCTTTTAAGTAAAGGAAAGGACCAAAGCTTCATTACTCCGGAAGAGATCAATGACGCTATTCCGGCAAGTATTAATACTGCTGCCGATATCGATATGATCATGGGTCAACTTTTAGAACTTAAAATTGAAATCCAAGATAGCTTAACTGAAACTGATGAAGACGAAGAAGGCATTCGTCTAGACGGTACAGAAATCATTGAGGAAGCTCTTTCCCGCGAAGAAAAAGCAGAGCTTCGTTCTGCATCTACCGATCCTGTTAAATTATATTTAAAACGCATGGGCTCTGTTGCTCTTTTAACTCGTGAAGGCGAAGTTGAAATTGCAAAAGAAATTGAAGAAGGCGAAAGAGAAATTATTCTATCAGCTATCTCTTCAACTCACGCACTAAAAGAAGTTGTTAAACTTCGTGAAAAAATCGAAACGCAAGAAAATCCACAAGAATTCGTTAAAGAGCTTGTACGAGGTCTCGACGACGAATCTTCTCCACAAGATATTAAAAAAGTTCAAAATCGTATTTACGCAGTAATTGACCAAATCCAAATTATTTTAGCTGAAACAGAAAAAGCCGATGGAACACTAAAGGCTCTCGATGCTCCTCAGAAAAAGCTAATGGATGAAATCTCGGCCGAACTTGCCGATTTAACTTTCAATAGAAAAATCATCAACTCATTTGTTGAGCCAGTAAAAAAATATTATCTTCAATTTAAAGAGCTTTTTGATCAACAAGATCGTATCTTTAAATTTCTAGAAGTAAAAGACGGTGAAGAGTACAGAGTTCTGTATGAAAAAGTAATGGAAGACGATAATTACAAGAGAAAGCTTGCAAAAGATCTTTTCACTACCGATGCTAAAATCGAACAACTAATTCGTAACCAAGAAGACGTTCTAAGAAAACTTCGTCGCTTAACAATCGACGCAGGAATGGAATTTAACGAAATTGAAAAAGTTTATAAAATCATTATCCACGGTGAAACAAAAGCGGATAAAGCCAAAGCCCAACTCGTTGAAGCTAACTTACGTCTTGTTGTTTCTATCGCTAAAAAATACACGAACCGCGGCCTTCAATTCCTTGATCTTATCCAGGAAGGAAACATCGGTCTTATGAAAGCTGTTGATAAATTCGAGTATCGTCGTGGATATAAATTTTCAACTTATGCTACATGGTGGATTCGCCAGGCAATAACACGCGCAATTGCCGATCAAGCACGTACAATTCGTATTCCAGTTCACATGATTGAAACAATCAACAAGATGGTAAGAACATCTCGTCAATTAATTCAAGAATTAGGCCGCGAGCCAACACCTGAAGAAATTGCTGAGAAAATGGAGCTTCCAGTTGATAAAGTGAAAAAAGTTCAAAAAATTTCAAAAGAGCCAATCTCTCTTGAAACTCCAATCGGAGAAGAAGAAGATTCATCCCTTGGAGACTTTATTGAAGATAAAAAAGTTATCTCTCCAGTTGATGCCGTGATGAGCGTAACTCTTTCTGAGCAAACAAGGTCTGTTCTATCAACACTTACTCCAAGAGAAGAAAAAGTTCTTCGTATGCGTTTTGGTATCGGCGAAAAATCTGATCACACCCTTGAAGAGGTTGGACAAGATTTCTTTGTAACTAGAGAGCGTATACGCCAGATCGAGGCAAAAGCACTCAGAAAGCTTCGACACCCTTCTCGCGCCAAATTACTTAAGAGCTATGTGGATAACTAATCCAATGTAACGTACCAGTGGCACGTTACAACGAATCAAAAGCCACGTAAAACAATGTTCGTTTTACAAAGAGTTTGGATTAGCCAACAAAACATTTAAAAAATGAAAGCCCTCGCAAGAGGGCTTTTTCGTAACTATTTGTTATTAAAGAAGTATTTTTAATAGTTAAAGTAGCAAACAAAATATTTGATAAATCAAACACATTGTTATATTTCTTCTGTTATCAAACAAAACAGGAGAATTTAATGAAACCGACTAAGATTCTTTTTACGTTACTAAATGCGATTTTATGCATTTCAATTTTTGCTTCTCAAGAAATAACTGTTTATTCAGTTTACGACACTGCTCGATTAGATGCTGTCTTTAAGCCTTTTACAGAAAGAACTGGAATCAAAGTTAATATAGTATTTGATTCAAGCGATAAATTAATTAATCGCCTAGAACTTGAAGGTGCTTCGACAAATGCAGATCTTCACCTAGACAAAGATCTTGTTTACCACACAAGGGCTGCATCAAAAAATTTATATCGGCCATTTCAATCTAAATTTATTCAAGGAAACATTCTCCCTCAGTTAATTGATTCAAACAATCTTTGGTACACAATCGTCTATCGCGCAAGAATTATTGTATATAATCAAAACCATGTATCGCCTGAAGAACTATCTACTTACGAAAATTTGGCAAGCTCTGTGTGGACAAACCGCCTATGTTTAAGAACTTCAAATAATAGCTATAATGAAGCTCTTGGATCATTTTTCATTCACCACTACGGCCAAGATAAAACAAAAGAAGTTTTTCAAGGTTTGGTAAATAATCTTGCGGTAGCTCCGATAAAAGGTGATACCGACGTAATAAAAGCAATTGCGGAAGAAAAATGTGATGTTGGTATTGCCAACTCTTATTACTTAGCGCCTCTTGTGAAAGCAGATTCTAATTATCCAGTAAAAGCATTTTTCCCTAATCAAAATACAACTGGATCACATTTAAATGGGGTTGGAATCGCTCTTACTAAGCACGCGAAAAATGTTCAAGGTGCAACACTGTTGATGGAATACTTAGCCTCTAAAGAAGTACAAGCTCCACTTGCACAAGCTTTTAGCCAATACCCTGCAAATCCAAACGCAGAAATAGCACCAGTACTTTTAAATTTTGGGAAATATAATGGTGATAAAACATCAATCGACCAATATGGGAAAAACATTGAAG
>CAYWBR010000145.1:0-4580 GCA_964456675.1 uncultured Bacteriovorax sp.
GGAAATTTTTTGGTTGCGGGAGCAGGATTTGAACCTACGACCTTCGGGTTATGAGCCCGACGAGCTACCAGACTGCTCCATCCCGCGTCAAACGATGTAGGGACATAATAGTCCAAGCAAAACACTCTGTCTATAAGTAATTGTCAGAATTAATCAAACATAAATTTCTAAAATTTCTGGCCGTTATGGCGATAGGTTTAAAGTCTAAGATCTACCAAGATCTAAAAATAGATCAAGAACGTATTAAAAGGGATGAAACTTATGTCTGAATTCACCACACACAAGGCTCCAATGGTAAAAATTGAACTTGATGCAGCAGAACTTACACCTGCTCAAATTCGTCTTATTAAATCAATCAATAGCATGCTTCATCATGTTCTAGTGACTGAAAATGAAGAAGAGTACTTCGAAGGAAGTGCTGAATTCATGAGGATGTGCGCAGCCTTAATTAAGCAGGCTAAATTCACTGGTGAATTAAAAGGACCAGACAATATCCCTTATGCCCAACAAGCTCTAGAATATTCTATGGATGTTTTAAATGAGTACATCACAAATGCAAAAGTTGTAACTTACGACAATTAATTCTTAAATAAAAATAGTTCTAAAAAAAAAGCCCTGCAATTTTTTTGCAGGGCTTTTTTTTGAAATTTATTTTAACTTTGAACCTTGTACTAACGTGTTAAGAAGCTCGATGTATGCTTTCTTTTTAGCTTTGAAGAACAAGAATTGAGGTAAGATGTCTTTGTTTTGGTACATCTGACGAGCAATTGTATCGTATTTCTTTAAAGCTGCATCTGAGTTATTTGCTAATTGCTTATTTGCTCTTAACTTTCCTGGGATAGTTCTATCTGGAGAATCTTTCCAAATATTACCATCATCTTTATTTGCTTCTAATTCTCTTCTGTTTAATTCAACGATTGCTTTCATAACTTCAGTAGTTCTATCTTCAACACTTGCACCAGACTTAATTAATCCTTTATTGTTAATCAATTGGCCAAAATAATTTACAAGATCGTTTGTTCTATTTTGAGTTGAAAAAGATACTGATCTAGTTTCAAGAACAGTGTCACCCATTTTTAAAACAGTTTTAGCATTTACTGAGCTATCTAATAAAACCATTGGGTCGATATTAGAAAGTTTTAAGTCAAGGTTAGCGCGAGCTCCTGCACCTAATGTTCCAGCATTTGCTTCTGAAACTACTTTTCCATCTACAATTAACTGAGCAGAGATTGAAGCTGCAGTTGCTTTTGTTGAAACGTTTTCAGCATTAACTGTTACTGATACTGCACCAGAAAGAGCGTCAGTCGTTACATTAGTTAAGCCTGTTAATTTCACTAGCTTTGTTACATAGTGATAGTAGTTTGCCTTGATTCCGTTTACGTTTAATACAAGATCAGCATTATCTCCCGACTCAAGTCTTGGGTCGATTGTTGCAACGGCTACACCTGATTCAATTGTTTTAGTAGAAAGTGGAGCTATTGAGCTTTTAATTTCTCTAGAATCTAAAACTTCACCTGTTAAGCTTGCTGATAAAGGAGCTGAAACTCCACCAACGTTTTTCATTTTAAATTTAACAGCTACTTCTTCACCTGGTTGAATAATTCCATCGTCATCCATTCCTACTAACTCTAATCCTAGAATTTCAAGTTTTGGATTATTTGCATAATCATTAAATACAGTGTTGAAAGAAGTTTGGAATGATAATTTATATGCATTAATATAAGTTGACCTAGCAGAATCTTCATATTTTTTATTGAAGGCAGCTACTAATCCCTGTCCAAATGAAGTGCGTTTTCCAATCTGAAAACCTACTGCTTTACCATGCATTTGCCCTAAATCAATTGAGCGTTTAAAGTTTTTAGCAAAGTAATAGTTTACGTAATACCGATAAGACTCTTTAAATGCACTTGAAAATACAATTTGCAAATCAATTCTCTGACCTGCCGTATTTAACACATTTATATTCTGTAGTGCTTGGTATCTTGGTTTTGTATCGATTGGTCTTTGTAGCCAAACATTCATTGCTGCGTTTGCATCGTAATAACGATCTTTCGAAAATGTATACATCCCATTATCATACCAAAGTTCAAACCAGTTAAGCCTTCTTACTTCACCCCATGTACTAGCATCGTACTGTGAATAAACTGGAAAATCTCTTAATTGTAATGAATCTAATTCTCTAGTATCTCTTTGATCGATAATCTGGCGGGCAGTTGTTGGTACTTGTTGGCTTCTTGGTACAAGTGATCCATATGCATTTGATCTAGGTATATATGCTCTTGGAGTTGGTGCGATATCACGGCCAGGAAACTTACCTGTGTCTACTGCTTTATGAAAACGAACGCGAGCTTCAGATGAACCATCTTGATCACCTTCTTGATTTCCTTTATTAACGCCTTCTTGTAATCCTGATTCTAAGTATTGTCCGACTGCATCTACTGATGACTGACCTTGCTTATAAGCAACTGGGTCACCTGCCCCCATGTCATAACCTTCTTTTAATCCATATGAGTATCCACGGTGATATCCTTCGATCTGTCCATTACCACCACCAAATCTTTCGGCCATTCTCCGAGCATCATCTAATCCATAATTACATGCTTTAAAAACCTCAAAGCGAGCTGCTTCTGGAATAGTTGTGTCTGTGCTTATTAACTTGTCACAATATTCATATTCACGTGGCTCAGTTTCATTAAAATTAATATCTAATCCGTTTAGCGGACTTGCTGCTACTGAAGTCGAGACTACAAATAAAAAATAAAGAGGTAAATTTCTCATCATAAAACTCCTAAATCGGGGTTAAAGCAATAAACTACTAATTGGCTTTAATTATGCTGGAAATTTATAAAGATAGATCGAATATGGTAATAACTACAAAAGAGGAAATGAACTGTATAAAGTTTAGACAATGGCCCTACTGCTTGTTGTTTCTGAGCGATTATGTCCTATTAATATCTCAGCGATTGTGTCCTATCCGACATTAAACCGTTCGCTTATTATGGCATTAGACTCTTGAGTTTTATATTGGTTTTTATTTCTTTTCCCATAATATCAAAACTCTGCCGTCCATCAAGGTGGGTATTAATATTCACTTCACGCCCTCTAAAGCATCTTTTATCATCAATTAACCACGTCACTGAATCATAAGAAAAAACATTTTCAAATACATTTTTTCTATACGCTACCTCTTGCTCCTGTGGCTCAACACCAAAGAGCTTATTAAATTCAGGTATAAACCTTTTCTTTAAAAAATTATTAGCTTCTATGGTGCAAATTATTTCGCAAGCTATTTAAAATTAATTCAGTATGCTTCTTAAAAACACCGGCGTTTTCTGCGTACATAGTCCATCTGGAAAAAACATTTTCAATTTCTTTTATAATTTTTATGGCCTGCATTTTTTTGATATCTGCTTTAGCTCCAAATTCAATCAAATCTTCCATTGTAAATTCATCACGCTTTCCGTTTAAACTCATTTGATGTTTACTCGTCCACTCACCTACTGGATTATAACTATAAGCCATGTCATAAGCTGGAGATAATTTCCAAATACCTCGTCTATCCATTAAAAATGCAATATTCTTAGTATGATCATCTTGATTTCTTCCTATAATATTAAAAATGGCCCGTCTAAATTGTTGCTCTAATGCTACTTTAGTATCTAACCTCACCACTGTTCGAATCATCTCTAAAGCTTGTTCGTAACTATAGCCACCGGCCATATTAAAATCATAGTGCCCCATCGCACAGAGAGACTGCATGTGAATTTTCTCTCCGCCTTCTAATCGATCAAATCTTTTTGTCATAAAATGTGCACGACCATTTTCTTCTAAGAGGCGTGACTCACTCATTTCAATCCCGCAATCTTTTGCCATTAAGTAATAAGCATATTCAATTCGCCCAAAACCTTGTGGATCGATAAGTTCTTTGTCTCGATTATTTGAAACACCATCTAGCTTTAATAACCAATAAGTATAATCTTTTGTGGTTTTTATTTGCCCTGATCGAACGTCACCTGTTTTTTCATTATAAGCGATAATACATTTTGCTCTGGCCCCACCAGCGCTTGTTCCGACTACAAGCAAATTGGTTAGAGCAACACTCAATTTATTTTCATCCTTAAACTTTAAATTTTCTTTTAATTTTGTTTTATTAGTTAGTATTGCAGAAGCAAGTTTTACCATGTCTTTAATTTCAATTGGCACAGAACTAAGACGGCCTTTGTACTTTGCCGGTTTAAATTCCAGTGCCCCCATTCCTCTCTCTCCGATATAACAAAGTCTCTCAATTGGATTGAACGATCCAAGTTTCCTTCCCTTTGTTGAAAGCCAAACATCAATTAAGGCATTACCAAATTTATCGGGCAATGAATCGGCCAAGAATCCAGGAAGTCCATGAAAAGTTCCCCTCGCAAGTTCAGGGATTGAATATATTCATTTTTTCCTTGGGATCTTTATTGGTGAAACTTCTCTTTCTTTAAAAATTATTTTTAATTCATCGGCTATCTCTAGTGCCTTTAAAATCAATAGAAGATTTTCTAAGGAAATGTTCCCTTTCCCTGTTTCAAAGCGCGCTATTGAAG
>CAYWBR010000146.1:0-4380 GCA_964456675.1 uncultured Bacteriovorax sp.
CCTGGCGCTCCGTGGACCTATGAATCATGGAAGACGTTTCTCAAACATCACGCAGGAGTGATGCGGGGCGTCCGTCAACGTGAACAGGACTTAGAGGACACAAACGTTGATTGGGAAGAGTTCAAGAAGTCGTGGAGAGCTATCGGGGAAATGTTCCCTCACCTGTGGGACTAAGGTTTATGGGACTGATTTTACGGCGCTTCGCAGCCGACGAAGCGCACGACCCCTGCCGGGACGTTGAACGCTTGACGGGTGGTCGACCCGACGAACTCGGTTGCCATGACGGTCACGTCCAACGGCGACGAATCAGCCGCCCCCACCACCCGCGTCTGTGCCGACAGTTCGACGTGGCAGCCGATGATGCGGATCGTGCCGGTCGTGTTTCGCCCCGGCCCCAGCCACCACTTCGGGGTCCCGACGTGATCGCCGCAGAACGTGAAGTCGATGTCGTCGTTCTGGGTGCCGACCATCCCAGCGAGCCGCCACGTCGAGCCGTGGCTGATGACGGTGCCCATCATGTACGACCCGCCGTTGGACGGGGTGCCCTGCTCGACGCATCGCACGAGATGAACCGTCGACCCCTTGGCCCCTTGGATGAGCGAGCAGTCGGTCGCGGTCACGTCGATCAGCGAGTGATGCGACCCGACGCCTGACGGTGACCCGTTGAGGTAGAGGGCGTAGCGCGACCAGCCGCACAACGCGACCCGCTCCCAGCGCGTGGTGATGTGCGGGTGGACGTACGCCCCGATGCTCGAATACTTCGACCGTGCGGGGGCCGGGAACAGGCAGTCGGTCGCGGTGAACGTGCCGTGCCCGCCGTGGCCCTCGAAGCACGCGACGGCACCGACCCACCCGGACAGGTACGACCCGGTGATCGTGAGGTCACCTCCACCACTGCGCAGCACGCCGTAGCCGTAGCCGCCCTCGACGGTCACGCCCTCGACGGTCATTGCCGAGTCCCACGTCTTGTAGTACGACCACTGGATCGCCCCGTGTGGCACGTCGGTGTGGTCGTCCCACCCTGACGTGTCGGGGCCGACGATGTGCCCGCCGCGGAACGCGAACGTCGAGCCGTTCGGTCGTTGCCCAAGATCGAACAACGGGACCGTCGGTCGGGCCGTCGAGCGTTGCCCGTCGGCACCGACGACCCGGATCGTCGCCCCCGTCGCGTCGACCGCAGCGACGCCGTGCGGGACGACCAGGCCGACGCCTTCGGGGATCGTGTGGTCCCCGGCCGGGATCACACACGTCTGACCGTCCGGGGTGGCGTCGAGGAGCGCCTGGAGGCTCATGCGGCCTCCCGGAACCGGATCGCCGTCGGGGTCCATGCCGAACCCACCGACACGTAGTCCCAGACCAGCGAGTCAGTCGCCGCCAACGCCGGGAACCCCGACGCCACATATGTCGGTCGTGACGTGATCGACGTCATCCCCCGGAACGCGCCCCCGCCCGCACCGAAATAGACCGGCGAATCCATCGGGGGATACACGTTCAGCACCCGCAGCGTCGGTGATGCGTCCATCGTGAAGATGACCATGTACGGCCCAGCGTCGAGGACGCCGGGACCGGTCGTCGTCACCATCGCGGGCACCGACGCCGGGTCTATCGCGAACGTGGCCGACTGCCAGACGCGAGTGTCCGGCTGCCAGTAGTCGTCGATCGAGTAGATCGCGACCCGACCCTGCTTCCCCGCCGCCGCTGCGGTCACAATCTCGACGCCGATCAGGTCGTAGTTGCGGGCCGCGGTGACGACGATCGGCTGGAAGATGGCCCGGTTCGTCGACGGCGTCCATGTGGTGATCGCCGTGGCGATCACGCCGGGGATCGTCCAGTCGCGGTCAGTGGCCCCCGACAGCTTCGCCGTCGGGATCCCCAGCCCGCCCGCCGCCCACTTCACCCCGCCGGACGACGCCGCGTCCGCGGTGAGGACCTGGCCGTCGGAGCCGACTGCGAGACGTGCCGCGGTGTCCGCTGCGGTCGCGACGATCAGGTCGCCCTTCGCGTCGAGCAGCGTTGCGGGGATACCCGAGGCAGACGGCGTCGTGAGGTCGGTCGACGGCGTAGCCAGCCGCACCCACCGCCCCGACGGCGACGATGCCCCACCGAACGTCGGGTCAGCGGTCGAATACACGGCCCGCAACTGCTTGTGACGATCGTCGTCGATCCACATGAACGTGACGCCGTCGACCGACGAACCAGACGCGTTGCACGTGACTCGATAGCCGTTTCCGGGCGGGTCGAACGTGTTGGGGTCGTTCTGACGGACCCATACACCGAGGTCGACGTCGGACCCGACGTAGTAGCAGCCGTTCTCGGCGGCAGTGGACTGGCCGAACAGCCAGATGTAGCTGCCGCGGATCGGGGCGACCCCTCCGTCGAGCGTCGGCTGAGTCACCACCTCCGACGGGCCGAGCAGCGACGACAAGTCGACGTTCACCGTCGCGAACGCTGACACGAACTTCCATCGGTCGAGGATGCCCTCGATAGCGTTGAGGTTCTGGTCGACCTGGTGTGACGCTTTGGCGAGCAACCCGAAACCCACGTACGCGATGTCGTCGGCTCCAAGGTTGTCGATGCGAGTGTCGACCCCGTCGATGCGGGTGTCGACCCCGTCGATGCGGGTGTCGACCCCGTCGATGCGGGTATCGACCCCGTCGAGGAGCGACTCCACGACACCCGCAGCAGTCACGCGCAGCACCGACGGCGCATTGCTCGCCGCAGTGTCAGCCGACGCGACGACCAGCGTCCCTACAGCGTCCGAGCCGACCAGCGACGGCACCACACGGACGATGTTGCCGGAACCAGTGTGCTCCCACACGTCGTTGTTCGCTTGATCTGCCTGCGACGTCAAAAGCACCAGGAGCCCGACCGGGTACCCCGCCGCACCCGGCAGCACCGCCGTGTTCACCGTCGGGAACGACCCACCAATGGACTCCACCGCGAAGTCGATCCGCTGGGTGACGCGCACCGTCCCCGTCGACCCCAGAGCGTCCGCCCCCACATCAGCAGCAGACGGCATGTCGTGGACATGGTCGGCCCGACTTGCTTCGGTCGCCACACCCGGCGCAGCGGTACCGAGGTCGACGGGGGTAGCGTTCGACAGAGTTCCCCCCGGCCCGGTTGCGCCAGTTGCGCCAAGTGGCCCAGTTGGCCCAGTTGTCCCAATTCCCATGTCACCTGCACGAGAAAACGTGATCCACACTTCAGCACCTGAAGTAAACGTACCGACAATATCGACTATAGGAGCACTGATTTCGTACCATGTTGAATGATTGGTGATGCCTGATACTGCAAAAAGGCACCAAGAACTATTGGACGGTTGCCACAGAGTGAGATGACCCTTTACTATGTTAGTAGAGTCATCCAAAGAAGCAAGAAGTGAAGCGACATCACCCAACCCACTAGTGGTGCTAGCTGAAAGAGTGTTTCCTCCAGAGTTGCACTTGATAACTCCAGACCCAGGATCACTTATGGACCCGTTCGTGGACCAACTGTATTTAGCTGACCACCCACCAGGGGGACTCTGAGGACCAGAAGCGCCCGTTGCCCCTACAGGCCCAGTGGGACCCTGCGCTCCAGTAGCACCAACCACACCCGAGGCCCCGGTGGCACCTGCAATTCCGGCAACTCCGGTCGCTCCCTGTACTCCTGTTGCCCCAACCGGCCCTGTCGGCCCAGCAGGTCCAGTGGGACCACTGGCTCCTCGGGGTCCGGTGACCACATTAGGTATAGAAACGTTGATTTGGTTATCGCTAGGAACAATGATGACGCCCACAATTACACCTTCGACGTGTCAGCCACGATACTTATCATTCCCATAACGGGGGTAGCAACATCACCACTAAGTGTTTGTTGAATATCGTACCAGTAAAGCTTCTTCCCGACAGTGGCTGTTTCAGTAATCGACTCATCAATACTGACAGTAAGCAGTCCCGTACTCTGACTGGAGTCATCAATATCCCATGTGGCAAACAGTGTTCCGTCCTGAGTTGTTTCACGAATCTGAGCCAACCATGTTGACCCAGAAAGATCTATTCCAGGCCCAGACGGATTACTGTCATCGACAGGAAACTTGAATTGAAGCTTCCACGTGTCCCCGCGGACCAGTGTCAAATCAACGCGTGTCGGGGTTAGATCATATTGATCGATAGCCATATAAAACCCTCGGCATCAATGGGACATTACGTCAAGAACATAACGACATAGGTTCGACATCGGACATCACAGTCCTGTTATTCTTGGTGGAGGTGGGTAGATCGGCTCTATTCCGTGAAATCGCATCTGTTCAGTTAGAGAGTTTACCGTAACCTGAAGATGCTCTACCTGACCTTGCAGTTTCCTGATTTCTTCGATAAGAGTTTTTTCTCGCTGTTCAGCGTG
>CAYWBR010000147.1:0-4338 GCA_964456675.1 uncultured Bacteriovorax sp.
TTGGCACAGCTTATGCAATATCTAAAATAAGAACTTTAACAGTACTATATCGGGGGAACTATTATGAAAACATTATTATTATCAGTATTAGCAGTATCGTCATTAAACATTTTTGCAGTTGAGGTTGGGGAGTCAAAAGCTGTTGAATGTGAGTTCGCAAATCAAGGAAATAGAGCACAAAAAGAAGTTCAGGTACAAACAGTTAAAGAAGATAAAAAAACTGGAACAGATTCAATTAGTAAATAATTCAGAGAAAATGGGCCAGTTTTTTTATTGGCCCATTTTTAGTTTTTTAGAGCCTTTAATATTTGCTCTTTTTCTTCTTCTGTATAATTTTGATTTTGTTCGTCTAAATCCAAACCATCATCCGAGCTATTGTTAATTTCTAGGGCATCATTTTTTTGAAGTGCGGATTTCTTAAATGAAACAGAATCTTTATTTGTAGGACTTGAGTTAGAAAATAACATCTTAGAATATTTTGACGTTGTTGCAATTTTTTGTTTAGTTTTCGTGGCGGCTTCTTTGGCATATGGAGTGGTCCAGGTGTAAAGAGCATCAAAAATCCGAGTATCATTTGCGAGTGGTATACAAAGAATTGCGAAACTAATAGCAAAATATATAGCAAATTTTAATAGGAAAAACATAACAAAACTCCTAGCGTGCATCTTTATCGATGAGACGGTCTATTTTTGATACTGCTTTGATTAGGTCATCGCGCTCAAATGGTTTTTGTAGAAAATCAATGGCTCCGTTTGAAATCGATTCAATAACGATACTATCTATTGAAAGCGACGACATCATTATTATATATTTTTCGCCAGACATTTTTTCTTGAAAATGTTTGGCCAATTCAAGTCCAGATATTTCTGGCATAACAATATCTATTAAAAATAAATTTGGTTTTGATGTGTGTGCAATTTGTATTGCGTCTTCTGCTGATTTTGCTTCGCCTACAACGCTATAGCCTTCACTTGTTAATATTTCAATTATGCTTCTTCTAATAAAGTTAGAGTCATCTACGACTAGAATTTTTAGAGATTGCTTTTCGGCCATGTTTACTTCCGTGTTGGTGTAGCTTTAATGATACCAAAAAACAAAAAACCATCAATACTGATGGTTTTTTGTTTGTTGAGTGATTTGTTTAACTATTATGCCGCGGCAGGTGGCAGCTGTTCTTTTGTAGCCGGTTTTTTATTGTATTTTTGTACACGTTCTTTCCAACCAATAATTGCAATTTCTAAAACTTCTTCTATTGACTTAACTGCTACAAAGTTTAATTTTGATCTAAATTCTTCAGGGATCTCTTCAAGGTCTTTTTTGTTTTTATATGGAATGATTACGGTTTTTATATTCATTCGCATAGCTGCTAAAGATTTTTCTTTTAGTCCTCCAATTGGAAGTACTTTTCCCGTTAGAGTAATTTCACCTGTCATGGCCACATCTTTGCTAATTGGAAGACCTGTCAGCAAAGAGACGATGGTTGTAGCGAGGGTAATACCAGCAGATGGACCATCTTTAGGAATGGCGCCCGCAGGTAAGTGAATGTGCATTTCGTATTTATCAAACATTTCCTCATCTATGCCAAGCTCAGATGCCTTACTTCTGATAAAACCTATGGCGGTTTGTGCAGATTCTTTCATTACTTCACCAAGCTGGCCAGTTAGCGTAAAGCCCTTACCTTTCATTTTTGTAGCTTCAATGTATAGCACATCTCCACCATGTGCTGTCCACGCTAAACCTGTTGATACTCCAACTTCGTCGCATTCTTTTTCATCTTCTTTTGTATAAATTGGTGGCCCTAAAAGTTTAAAAACTGTTTCCGGTAATACATGCGTCTTTTCTGCTTCACCTTTTGCAATTTTCATTGCAACTTTTCTACAAATAGCACCAATTCTTCTTTCCAAGTTACGAAGACCTGCTTCGGCCGTGTAGTGTTTTATTACACTTTCAACCCCCGTATCAGTAAATGAAATATGCTTATCTTCAATTCCATTTTCTTCCATTTGTTTTGGAATAATATACTTTTTAGAGATTGCTACTTTTTCTTCTTGAGTATAACCAGAAAGATTTATAATTTCCATTCGGTCACGAAGAGGAGCGGGAATGCTTTCAAGTACGTTTGAAGTTGCAATAAACATAACATTTGATAGATCAAAAGGTAAATTTACATAATGATCTCTAAAATTCATATTTTGTTCAGGATCTAAAACTTCTAAAAGTGCTGCAGATGGATCACCTTTAAAGTCTCCGCCAAGTTTATCAACTTCATCTAGCAGAATAACTGGATTTTTCGTTTTTGCTTGTCGAAGCGCTTGTATAAAGCGTCCTGGCATTGCTCCCACATAGGTTCTTCTATGTCCTCTGATCTCTGCTTCGTCTTTTACTCCACCAAGAGAGATGCGGACAAATTCTCTGCCACATGCTTTGGCAATTGATTTTCCAAGTGAAGTTTTCCCTACTCCCGGAGGTCCAGAGAAACACAGTATTGGACCTTTCATTGACTCGCCCTTCAATTGTCGAACTGCCAAGTACTCAAGTATTCTTTCTTTAACCTTCAAAAGATCAAAATGATCTTCGTTTAAAATCTTTAGAGATGCATCTAAGTCAATGTGTTCAGCACTGGTTTTGTTCCAAGGTAATTCAATTAAGCATTCAATATATGAGCGCAAAATTGAAGCTTCTGATGAATCTGGATGCATTTTTTCAAGGCGTGCCACTTGTTTAGTAGCTTCCTTGTCAGCTTCATCAGACATCTCTGCACGTTTAATTTTTTCACGTAACTCTTGAAATTCGTCTTCTGCCTCTACTTTTGATTCATCGCCTAGTTCTGATTTTATGGCCTTAATTTGCTCTCTAAGAAAATATTCTTTTTGGTTTTTGTTAATTTCTTCTTTTGCTACATTCTTAATTCGCGATTGCATCGCAATGATTTCTAACTCGCGTGATAAGATGTCGTTAATTCTATGTAGTCGCTCAATTGGGTCAAGGATTTCTAAAATCATTTGCGCTTCAGCAACATGAAGATTTAAATTAGAGGCTACCAGATCGGCCAATCGTCCCGGATCTTTGATATCTTCAAGGATCATTAAGATGTCTGGAGATAATACTTTTCCAAGATTAATAACTTTTTCTAATTGCTCACGTATATTTCGCATTAATGCCATAACTGCAACATTGCTATCTTCAACCGCATGATCAGCAACTTTTTCTATTTTGCACATGTAGTATGGTACTTCTTGATTGAAATCAATTATGCGTGCTTTTGTTAAGCCTTGGACTAAAATTTTGATTCGACCATCTGGGAGTTTGCGCATTCGCATGATCATTGCAACGGTCCCTAGCTCATAAATCTCAGAAGGCGAAGGAGCTTCAGCTTTCATGTCTTTTTGGCTTGCAAGCAGGATTAAGCGATCTGTCTTCGTGAGTGCATGATCGACGGCCTGAATGGACGATTCTCTGCCGACAAAAAACGGCAGTATCATGAAGGGGTAGACAACGATATCTCGTATTGGGAGCAGAGGTAATTCCTCTTTTAACTCAATGTTGTCACCTTCGTAGTTTGTAACCATAATTTTCCTCCAAATTGGCCGAACCTAAGTTCTTACTCCCTTAAGATCGGGATTTTGAGTCAACTCTTTAAGAAAAAGTTTTAATATTCTTAACTTTTTTTCATTGTACTTGATTGCCATACTCCGCGATCTAAATGAAAATATAAGGAATTCACATAGCAACTAAGTCGGTTTTTAGGGAGAATTATGAGTTTGTCTATTGGCGCAGTCATTTTAGCAGCAGGAGAGGGGAAGAGATTAAAACTAAGAGTACCAAAACCTCTTGCACCATGTTTGGATAAGTGCTTAGTTGATTTTTCATTGGTAGAATTAAAAAAATTTTTTGAAAAAAATTCAATCAACGGTAATGTGACAGCTGTAATTGGTCATCAAAAAGAAATGGTTCAGGCATATATTCAAAAGTCATATCCCCACGTAAGATATGCAATTCAAGAGAAGCAACTAGGTACAGGGGATGCTTTAAGAAGTTATTTTGCAAGTTGCGAAGAGACGAAGAAGTTTGATTACACATTGGTATTATGTGCAGATACTCCGTTAATTACAGAAGAAGAAATGAGCAAAATGCTTGCTGAATTATTGAACAAAAATCTAGATGGTGTGGCTGCTTCGTTTGAAGAAACGAACCCTTTTGGTTACGGAAGAATTGTTCGTGGCAGTAAAGGATTTAAAATCATCGAAGAGAAAGATGCTGATGATGTTATGAAAAAAATTACCGAGGTAAATTCAGGTGTTTATTTTCTAAAAACAAGTTATGTAGTTGAGCATTTAA
>CAYWBR010000148.1:0-4168 GCA_964456675.1 uncultured Bacteriovorax sp.
TTGAAAAAGGCAAGTTTGTAAAGACGGGAAACTATGTCGGAAAAGAAGCAGCGTATAAAGAGATCAAAAGCTCAATCGTTAAGAAATAAATAGCAGTCCGTAAAGTCTATAAAGTCCTTAAAGTGGTTATGAAAGTGAATCAATTCGAAGAACTAATCGCTTGGCAGAAATCATTTGCGCTCGCGAAGCTCGTCTATTCGAGCTTTAAGGACTTGAAAGACTTTGGATTCAAGGATCAAATACAAAGAGCAAGCATATCTATCATGAACAACATTGCAGAAGGTTTCGAAAGAAGAGGAGATAAAGAATTTTCACATTTTTTGTTTATTGCAAAAGGTTCAGCGGCTGAGGTGAGATCCATGCTATACGTAGCAAAAGATCTACGATACATCTCAGAATCTGGCTATTTAGAGATGACAAACAACGTAATTGAAATTTCAAAAATAACATCAGCACTTATAAAATCTATACACACGTAAATTACTTTATGACTTTACGACTTTATGGACTTTACAACTTGATTTCTTTTCCCCTATGACCAACCTCACCACCTCCGGTATCGTCGCCGAAATGAAATCAGCTTATCTCGATTATGCAATGTCAGTCATCGTCGCCCGAGCATTGCCTGATGTCCGCGATGGCTTGAAGCCTGTCCACCGCCGCATCCTCTATATGATGCACAAACAAGGATTTGGGAGTGGAGGACGATTTGTGAAGTCAGCCCGTGTCGTCGGAGATGTTCTGGGTAAGCTGCATCCTCATGGTGATGCGCCGGTCTATGAGGCGATGGTCCGTCTCGCCCAGGAGTTTTCGATGCGCTATCCGCTCATCAAAGGTCAAGGAAACTTTGGCTCGATCGACGGCGATCCGCCAGCCTCGATGCGGTACACCGAAGTCAAGATGAATCGGATTGCTGAGGAAATGCTCCTTGATATCGAAAAAGATACCGTCCTCATGCGCGATAACTTCGATGCCACACTGCTAGAGCCTGAGTATTTGCCAGCCAAGTTGCCCAACCTCCTTCTCATGGGTAGCGAGGGTATCGCTGTCGGTATGGCGACCAAGATCGCCCCGCACAATCTGACCGAGCTCGTCGATGCGGTCGTCTACATGATCGATAAGGCTCAACTCGACAAAAATGCGTACAAGGCATTTGAAAAAGCCAAGGCAAAGGAGCCAAAAGTCAAAGTAGTCCCCGATGCGTATGGTATCGTGCCCTTTGATGCGACAGCACGTGATCAAGCATCATGCATGGAGTACGGAGTCACTTTGGATGAGCTGCTCGAGTTCGTCAAGGGTCCTGACTTCCCGACAGCCGGGGTCGTTTATGGTGCTGCAGACATCCGTGAGATGTATGCGTCGGGCCGCTCGTCAGTCATCGTCCGAGGAGTAGCAGACATTGAAGAGATGAAGTCAGGCAAGTCAGCGATCATCATCACTCAACTACCGTACCAAGTCAACAAAGCCAATCTCGTCGAAAAAATCGCAACACTTGTGGTTGATAAAAAAATACTTGGCATCTCAGATCTTCGTGATGAATCCAACCGTGAAGGTATCCGGGTCGTCATAGAACTTAAAAGAGATGCGACGCCAAAACAGGTATTGAACAATATCTACAAATACACTGAGCTCCAGACATCGTTCCCAGCCAACATGGTTGCACTCGTTGAAGGAGTGCCACAGACGCTTGGTCTGCAACCAATTTTGGAATATTATCTGAAACATCGAGTCGACATCGTGACCCGTCGCAGTGAGTATGAGTGGCGTGAGGCACGGATGCGTGCTCATATCCTCGAGGGATATATCATCGCCCTTGATAATATCGATGAGATCGTCGAGATCATCAAAAAGTCAAAAGACGAGCCAGAAGCGAGAGAGAAACTGATGAAAAAGTTCAAGCTATCAGAAGTACAGTCCAAGGCTATCTTGGACATGCAACTCCGACGATTGACCGGACTTGAGCGCGACAAGATCGAGTCAGAGCTTCGTGAGCTGACCGCACTCATCAAGCGACTTGAGCTTTTGATGCAAGATGTGATCAAGATCCTTGCTGTCATCAAAGGCGAACTCCTCGATATCAAAAAGACGTTTGGCGATGAACGCAAGACCAAAGTGGTCAAGTCCAAGCCAGGCGAGCTCTCAGACGAGATGCTGATCGAAAACAAAGATGTGCTTGTGGTACTGACCAAAGATGGATATATCAAATATGTGCCCCATGACACCTTCCGTTCACAACATCGGGGCGGTCAGGGAGTCTCTGGTATGGAGACCAAAGAGACTGACGATGTGCAAAATATCATCGCGGCTCAGACGCATGACTACGTGATGTACTTCACGAACACCGGCCGGACATTCCAAACTCGTGTATGGGATATCCCTGCAGGATCGCGTATCAGCAAGGGTAAAGCTATAGTCAACGTGATCACCTTGAGACCTGAGGAGAAGGTCACCTCCATCCTCACGTTTGCACCAGAACAAGCCAAGGCACGTGGTGGATCAGACTCAGCAGAAATCAAAGATAAGTATGTGGTCATGTTTACCAAAAATGGCACGATCAAAAAAAGTGAGTTCGTCGAGTACAAAAATATCAGAACGAATGGCATGATAGCCATCCGACTCGATATCGGTGATGAGCTCAAGTGGGTGATGCTGACTGATGGGACAGCCAATATGATGATGGTGTCCAATCGTGGCAAAGCCATCATGTTCCCCGAAAAGGAAGTCCGCTCAATCGGACGATCGGGCATGGGTGTCCGAGGAATGGATGTGGAGGAGGGAGATAATATCGCTGCTGCTGAGATCATCACCAAAGCGGATATGAAAAAGTCTATCATGGTCATCGGTGAACGTGGCATCGGAAAACGTACTGCGATCAGTGAGTTCAAAGATCAGCACCGTGGCGGAAAAGGCGTCAAAGTAGCTGCTGTTGATGATAAGTTCGGTCAGGTAGCCTTCATGGGTCTGATTGAGCCTGAGCACCAAGATGTTGTCATGACCTCAAGTGGTGGTCAGGTCGTCAAGATCTCACTCAAAGAAGTGCCACCTCGATCACGGACTGCCAAAGGCGTCATCCTGATGCGACTGAAGAATAAAGAGGAAAAGATCGTCGGTGCAACACTTTTGTAAGATCCCTTGTCTTGTCCGGGCGGGCCGGTGTAGATCGGCCCGCCCCATCGATCTATCCTCTCTACATCCTGAGTGTTTACGGAGCATCTAGGCACGTGTCACACTTCGCTCCATCCATACGGTGTATAATCTAGCTCAATGCTTATCCCGTGCACCGCGATCAATACCAGGCTCAAAGAAATACTCAAAACTGAAGTAGAGTTGCTCAAAACCAAGTCGATCACTCCTCGACTCTTGGCGATCATCATCGGTGACTCGCCCGAGCAACAGTCATATGTCCGGATCAAGCGACGCATCGCTGAGGAGTTGGGAGTAGAGTTTGTCCTCTGGCAACTGCCTGATGTACCTACTCCAGAGGTTTTTACTACTTTACTCAAGCAAAAAATACATGAAGTATCACCGCATGGTGTACTGATTCAGCAACCACTTCCACCAGCGTATGACATCACCAAAACGTATCTCGATATTCCTATCTATATGGATATCGAGGGACACGTCAATCGGCTCTACACTTTTCCGCTTGTCCTCGCTTGTGTGCTCGGTCTCTCATGGGTCTATTCTCGACAAACATCCATCCACGAGCATATCCACCTCGATTTTGTGAAGCTACCTATCGTTCTGAGTCCCAAGGCTATCGATTGGCTCCGTACACGGACCATCGTCGTCGCTGGTCGAGGACTGACGACGGGAAAACCGATCGCACAGTATCTGACTCAGCTCGGTATCTCATACCATCAGACACACTCGCACAGTAAAAAAACCGACGATCTCTATCGATCTGCTGATATCATCATCACCGGCGTCGGTAAAGAGATCTTGACTCCGAAAAACATCAGGCCAGGTGTCATCCTGCTCAACTTTGGGTTGCGTGAGAAGATCGTTGATGGTCGAAAACGACTCAAGGGCGACTATGACGAGGATGCGATCAGAGAAATCGCCGCACTCTACTCGGGCACTCCTGGCGGCCTCGGACCAGTTGACGTCACTTGCATGTACGCGAATTTGATTGCAAGTGCAAAAGTATAAAAGTATATCCCGCTTT
>CAYWBR010000149.1:0-4014 GCA_964456675.1 uncultured Bacteriovorax sp.
TATATTGATATTGCGTTGAAAAAAAAGACTACAGAGCTTCTGTCAAGTATTACCAAAGAGCCATTGAAAATTATCCTCCCGAAGATAAGTTTCATCTTAATGAAACGTATAATAATTTAGGCACTGCTTACTATGAACAAGAAAATTTCAAGATGGCTAAAAAGTCATGGGAAAAGGCACTAGTTCTTCTCCCCAACGATCGTATGGTAATTAGCAACCTTTTTGAATTCATTTATAATAATTCCTCAGTGCCACCGGAGACCAGAGCAATTAGCCCTTTCATTGAGAAATATTTAAAAAAGCGATAACCACTAGGCATCTCGAACTTCTTTATTAAACTAGTGCATTTCTAAAGTAATTTATTAACTTCTCATCATCTATTACATCAGATTGTTCTGTCTCAGCCCATGGAGACTCATTATGAGTTTTATTTCTTAAGACCCAAGCACTATAAATTCCATAAAGTGATATTGTTTCTTTTAAAACATTTATTGCAACATCGCTTTTTTCGACCTCTGAGATATTCAAATCTTTATCGGTGCTAAGCGGACTTTCTTGTGCAACTTTATATTTATCATATATGGCCTTTACAACAGGGCCATGTTTCCAAGCTAAAAAAGGTTCATTAAATAATCGCTTATTATAGCGTCCGAATGCGATTCCTTGGGCATAATAAAGTAACTTCTGCAATTTCAAGTGTGTAATATTGTCCATTTTCTTTTCAAAAAAGCGCACAAAATATTCTGCAATTTCATATACACTCAAATTGAGATTTTCAATCTCTGCAACTTCTCTCTGATTTCTAATTTTATCAAGTAAGACTCTAGAGATTCCTGGACTTTCAATTTCATCCTTTAAACGTTCTATAATTAAAAGTAGAACGTCTTTTTTCAAGCTTTGCTCTTCCTTAACAATTCTTGTAACGCTTGCCCTATCAAGGCCGATAAGATCTGAAAACTCGCTGCGATTTACTTTACAAAAATTAATAATAGCTTCAACTTCTTTACCGCTCAAAACAAGCGAGCCTTTTAGAATTGATGCCAAATTTACATTTACAAATCGACGAACAGAATTACTTGATAACCTATCAATTTCATCATCCCCAAGGTAAAACTCATCATGATCCTGATCAAAATTTTCAGGTGTAATCATTTTTACATCTGGATCAAACAGAATTTCGACATCTGAAAAGATGTTCTTTCCAAAAGCATCCACATGGATAAATTTACTAACATTAATTTTTTTCAATTTCATTTTACACCTCTCGATAGGCACTACAGACAATAATGCTTTCTTTTGTGATTGAGCCGCTATCATCCTCAATCTCCACTTCTTCAAGTAGCACTACAAACTTGCACTCTCTTTCTTCGTCGTCTTTAGGATAAAATAAAAACGATTCAGGAATCGCTACTGCAGAATCATTCTCTGCGACTCTTCCTTGTCCATGCTTAACTAAATTTTTGATCTCCAATTCTGTAAACTCCCGATCTGGATAATCACCGTAAGCATGAAATCGAACAATAATTTTGCAGGTCCCTCTTATCTGGTGAAACCTCTTTCGCTTATCTGTTAACCCCACTACGTCCTCTCATTTATCAAATCGGGTTGCACCTTGCAACACCTTAGCATTATTTTTGACTATTTTCAACGTACCATATTTACCATACCTACTAAGTGCCTGATTTCAGTACTTGTAAAAACACCTCTACGCAACACATTCTTGTATTCTCCTATGCTTAGCCACCTAAGACGCCAATAAAAGCATCTCTAAATAATTGGAAATATCTTTCCTCCAGAACTTGTGCTTTAGCTTGATAAAGAAGATTTTTAATTTCATCAATTTTTAAAATCTCTGGTCGTTTATCTTGCTTAACAGTAATCTTAAATCCAAAGACCGGACTATGATGAACTCCTTTAATCATTCTTACTTCTATGGCCCAATTGTAGATCATGTTAATCGTATTCTTGACTCGCTTTTAAAAAGCTTTACTTCGCTCCTCTTCAACAACTCTATCTAAGACTTCTTTTCCCTCACCCTTTGTTATTTCAGATGCTGGTCGATCAAGTCAATTAAAAGTCCAATGAGTAAGTATTGAAATATAATCTCTAATTGTAACTGGATTATAGGCTTTATTATTAAGCTTGAAAAAGTGGCGGCAGATGCCGCCCACTGATTGATAATCATTCGCCATGTGAAACCATGACCCTCTTGATGTGCAATCTTTAAAGATAGTTCCTTATTGTCATTTATCACCAAAAAAACTTACCAATTGTTTAATTTTTAATTGTAAACGCATTTTCGTACATTCGAATCACATCTTCATTAATTGATTGCTCTCTAAAATAATCTTTCCACTTTTCTGAGACAAAGTTATTAATATCATCAATAATTTTTGAAGCTTCAGACTCTTCTAGTTCGAAGTATTTAATTGCAGACATTAAATTTCTCTTTGATGCCTCTCTATGGTGATTCCCTAGCGACATAGCTATCATAAAAGTTCTTGTTGATGAGGGCTTTGGAAAAACATCATATAATGGAGCGAGCCTCCATTTTTTATCTTTATAAAGCAAACCGTGATTTCTTGGATGATCATCATCATTATTCACAGCAATATTGAAAGCGACTCTTTTAAATAATTCTCGTAAGTCTTCTTTAATTTCACTTTTACTATTGCCAGCTTTTCGAATAAATTCACAAAACACTGGATAACTCCAATCTTTTGGCCAATTCACAAACCAGCCGCACACACTAAGTGCACTTATAAAATGAAACCGCTTTATATTGCCATCAGTAATGCATCTATCAAAACGCTCAATCATAAAGACTCTACGGCCAGCATGCTCTGAGATTTTTATATCTGGTACATTCAATCCTATATCCTTAGCCATTTTCATCGTAGCATATTCGATTTTTTGCTCGGGCAAAGAGTCGAGTGAAGTTCCATATTTTGCTAAATAATATTTTCCATCCAAAGTTATAGAAACCTTAGGTCTTCCACCTCCAAGAGTTGGACCAAGCTCAAATAATTCTTTTAATTTATTGCCATCAACATCTTTAATCATCAATTCTGTTTGCTCAATTATTTGTTCTAATATTGCCTGCTTCTTTTTATGAGGTTTCCAACCTTCTTTTGTTAACTGCATGGGTTCGTTGTCATCAATTGAAGAATATGCTAGTGCCCCAACATGCTCTAATCCGTTTGCAAGTACGTACTCTAACTCGCGAAGCTCAGGTTCATTAAATTTTTTATTCAATAACTGCTGGCCCCAAAAATCAGGAGCACTGTCTAGTAAGGAATTAAACAATTCAGTCGCTTCAAATTTTCGACTATACGTTGGTAGGTTTTGAGGATCAATATCTATTCGATCTTCTAGGTCTAAATATGATTGTTCGTATTCCAATTCATACTCATCATCTGTAACCCTCAATTTTGCACATTTTACAAATTCGTGACCAATGCACATATAGATCCAAAATTCTTGCATCTTACAACCTACCCTACAAATCTTACGAGATTACTTCTCTTTGATTTTGGAGGCATTGCCTTGTTACTTCCACCTTCTCTTAAACTTTTTATTTCCTTTATTGTTTGTTGTCGGTCCAAATCTGGATTTACAACATCTGCAATGCCTGTGAGCAATCCCAGCGCATCCAAAACATTAAAAACTTTTCCAAAACCGACACTAATATCTCCAGCTTCTATTCTGCTAAGTACTGTTTTTGAAACAGAAGATTTAGCGGCCAATTCAACCAAAGACATTTTTCTTCTCTTGCGAGCTATTTGAATATTGGCTCCTAGCTTCTTTGCCTCTAGTTCTGATTTAATAAATATTTTCATCCTTTCTTCTCCTTTTTAGAGATTGTCCAAATATGGACATTTTAGCACATGTCGGTTCATATTTGGGAAACATTTAATAAATATCCCATATATGGGAATAATTAACAATTAATGACCATATTTGGGAAATGAAAAATGGAAAACATCACGTAATTTCAATACATTAAGTAATGGT
>CAYWBR010000150.1:0-4013 GCA_964456675.1 uncultured Bacteriovorax sp.
GTTTCTTTGACGGTTTTCTGGCCGATGATTGTTTGGTCTTGACCTATCAAAGTTTTGTCTTTGTTTTTCTCTGTTATCGTTTATAGAGTTATTTTCTCTGTAGTGAGGAAGTGGCCCTGTTGCGGATTCATTTTCACTGTCTAATTCTTCATCGTCAAATTTGTCTTCTGAATCATCGCTGTCTTCAAAATCATCATCGTCTGAATCATTTAAGTCTTTATCCATTAATTCTTTAAAACGTTTTGAAACAAGTTCTTCTTCTACGGTAAGACCAATAACAGTCTTTGTTTCATCAATAATATTGTCAAATGTTTCAGGAAATCGGTAATCCATGGGAAGCTCAAGTGATTGGATAGAGAATTGGTTAGATGCATAACGACGTTTTAAGCCTGTGTCTGTTAGCATTTCGAATTGCTCAATCAATAGATGCAGTCTTAGTACCTTTCCTTTATCACCATTTAAGGCCTCAATAATGCTTCCTTCTTTTGGAAGGTTTTTTCTTTTGTCGTTATAAACTTCGTCTTCATATTTAATACAACATTTTATTTGCCCACAAACACCATTGAGCTTACTTGGGATTAGTGCCAGGTTTTGGTTTTTTGCCATTTTTATCGTTACGTTTCCGTAATTCTTTAAAAAAGAAGAACAACATGTTTGTAGGCCACATGCACCTACACTTCCAAGTGCAGCGGCACGATCTCTCACAGAGATTTGCCGAAGCTCAATTCGCATTTTTAATTCATGAACGAGATCCTTAACAAGATCTCGAAAATCTACTCTTTGAGGAGCATTGAAATAAAATACTGCTTTTTTACCAAATTGGATAAACTCGACATGAGTTAAAACCATATCAAGCGCATACTTGTCTATTAAGTGTAGGCAGGTGATTTCTGCTCTTTTTTCCGACTCATGAAACTCAATCTGCTGTCTAATATCTTCATCTCCGGCAACCCGAGCGATGGAGCGCAGAGGAAGCATGGTTTTATTGAAGCTAACTTTGTAGGGAAATGAGTTGATATAACCAACAGTCATGCCACGGTCACTCATTGCCATTACTTTTTGGCCATATTGAAACTTGCGCTTACCAACTAAAAATGGAAATGATTTAGCATTTCCGGGAAATCTTACGCGAACAAGTGTAAGCTCTTCTCCGTCTTTAAAACGCGAGTCCTCTTCTTGTGGTTCATCACTTGTTTCAGGTGAATCCTGAATATCATTTTTAGAATTAATAATTTCTATATTTTCAGGATTTTCAGATTCTCTAGATTGATCTGATTCAAGATCGGCATTCAACTGTATATTGCTCAAAGGATCACCTTAATAATTATAATTAAAAATACGATTATCACATTTTTAATTGTTTTTGTCACTCTGCAAGGCAATACATTCTATGAATGATTTTTAAGAGTTAAGTATCGGAATAGCCTATGAGCATTAGTTTGGTGAAAATTTCGGTTTTTCTCCAGCGCTTTGAATTCATTTATAAAATTCTGGGACTGTGCGTAGGTAGAAATATTATTAGTTAGTAAGTTGATTAAAATTTTTTCTTCAGTTTCACTAAATTCTTGGGCCTTGGAATAAGCACTAGCTTCAGGCAAAGAAAAAAATGGAGTTTCTGTTTCTAGTTTTTGATTTAATCTTTTTTCTCTAAATACAATCGCTCTACTTTTTATAGTTGGTAGCAGGTGACTATGGGCTTCATGGAAAAAAAGAATTTGTAGAAATGGGGGAGGCTCTTCGAGAGTTTTTAAAAGTTTATTAAAAATTGCAGTAGTCAATAATTCTGATTCGGTCCATACGAGCCATTTTTTTTCACTTTGTAAGGGCGTATGGGACAAAAATCTAGTCATATCTTGTAGGTTTCCATCATCAACTTTATAGCTTCCTTCTGTAGGAGAGATAAGTAAAAGATCGGGATGGTTTATGGAATTAAAATCGGTGATTTTTAAAACAGCATCAGTAAAAAATTCTAATTTATTACTTTTTTCTATTTCAAAGTATTCATAGATAATAAACTGAGGAAGCTCTCCTATCTTGAATTTATGATTAATGTGTTTGTTTAGAGAGCTAGCAATCATTTAGGTTTCAAGACCACTTTGCCATCCATTTGGCTTTTTTTCGATTAAGTTATTAACGGCTTCTCTAATGTCTAGCTCTACTTGGTCAAAAGATTTTTCAGCATTAAGAATTAATATTCTATCGCTAAAAATTTCTGAAGCAAGGTCATATCCTTTTACCAATTCTTTATAAAAATTGATCCCCCTAGATTCAAAATAGTCTTTGGGGGCATTTCTCATTTTCTGTCTATTCTCTGAGGTTTCGGGACTAATTTTAAGATAAAAGGTTAAGTGAGGTACGAGTGTTAACGGAAACTGTCCATGAATTTCTAAAATTTCTTTTGCTCCAAGACCTCTCGCAACTCCTTGGTAGGCAAGAGAGCTGTCGATGTAGCGGTCATAAATAACCACGGTGTTTGGGGTTGAGAGCTCTTTCATGGTGACTTCTGAAAGCAGTTGGGTGCGAGAAGATGCAAAGAGATGTGCTTCTGCTAAAGGATGTAGTTCTGATTTAGCATTTAAAATAGCCTCTCTTAAACGTTCACCAAAGCTTGTTCCGCCTGGTTCTCTAAGAACGAGAACACGAAAATTTTTTCTCTCTAGATATTCTTTAAGTCTTGTAATTTGAGTAGATTTGCCGGCACCTTCAATTCCCTCAAAGCTCATAAAAAATGAGCCTGGAAATTCAGGTGATCTAAATTTTTGGATTAGTTCTTTTGGAATTGTATTTTTCATACAATTACCATAGTGAAATTATTCTTAATTGGCAACGTTCTGATCAAACAGCCCGCTTGGTTCCTGAGGTTTTATAAGCCCTTCTTCTGCTTCAAAAGTTTCTTTTGAAACGTCAGATTGCACAGGATCAAGTTCGATAGGAGCGGGGTTATCGTCATAATAAGACTCCACAGGCTCGATGAATTGTGTAGTAGTGTCATTACTATCTTTACGCGAGTTTTTATATGTATTGGACTGATCAAATGTCTTTATTTTTCGTGGAATCACCGAATTGATTGTACGCTTTTGAAGCGAACCATTATCAAATTTATAATTAGATCTATTAGAGTCCTCTATATTTGATGATGATTCCATTTTTCTGGTTGGATCAAACGCTATGCCCTCAGGTCTTAGGACCTCGACCTGTTCGCCAATTGGTTTGTTTGTACCAAGTAGATTAAGTGGGAAAAAAGATTTCATTTGCATTATTGCGTAAAAAAGCAATGAAGCGAATAATATGAAAAATACCTTTGAGTAATTTGAGTAAGAAGTTTTAATCTCTATTTCTCTTTTCTCAACTTGATTGCGGTCATTTAATTTTCCAGCTTTTATTTGTCCCAAATAAGCTAGGCTGGCAATGGCGTCAGTGTCAGTATTGTCGGTAATCAATTGCATATCATCTTTAGATTTTTGAACGATACTCTCGTCGAGGGCCACGGGTAGTTCGTGGTTTGTTTTTAAGGCCCTGCGATCAAAACCTTCAACTTGAAATAGCTTAACGTAATTTTGTCCATTATCTAAACTAACTAAATCAGTTGGTAAAATCTCCCTTGTTCGCATCATCATTTGTAAATCAAAAATGGCATAGGGCCCACTTTTTTGTCCATTTTTTAAGAGATAAATATTATCTAAATCGCTATTTAAAGATTCTACGCTAACCAGTTGTGGTTTTCTTCTTGAGAAAAGTGGAAATTCAAAGATGGCCTTAAATTCTTCTTCACCATAGGGACGTAAACGAACAAAGTCTGTATTCATTTGATTGTTGAGATTAAGATCCTTTAGATCGGAACTTTTACAAGCTCCAATAATTTCACCTCGAAATTCAACCTCTATCCAGCCGCCATCTTGGATGTCGGACATGTGAAGTTTTTGAAAGTCTTCTAGTGATAAACAGATATCTATTAAATTTTTTGAATCTGGCTTTTTAACCGCTACCATATTAAGTACCCTCGCTAGAGGGCT
>CAYWBR010000151.1:0-3819 GCA_964456675.1 uncultured Bacteriovorax sp.
GGGACCATCCAATAAAATATCTGTACCCACACAATTATCCAGATCATTTTGTCACACAAGACCACACGCCTAAAGGAACCCCAATTTTCTACAGACCTTCCTCACAAGGCAAAGAAGAAGGACTACGCGCAAGACTTGTAGCTCTTAAGACGAAAAAATAGTCGACTGAAAATACACGAACTAAAATATCCGCAAATCTCCTCACAAAAAACTAATGTGAAACTAATAAAAAAGATTAGTCATTCTAAAATCAGTTTTGTACCATTTTATTATCAGTTCACATTATCGAACCGCTTACAAAGGAATGAAGCTTGAAAAGGATTTTATTTTTAGCTCTTTGTCTCCCATTTATTATTCACGCAGGACAGTACTATCCAGAAGCTCTCGTTCAAAAAATTGAAAAAAACCAAATCAAAGACCAATCATTAAAAGATGCTCTTTTTGAAGTTTTATCAAAATCTCATAAAGCTCTAACTTATAAAGAAGCTAAGAGATTTCTTTTTGGAACACTTCACCTAAAATCGGGAAGCGATGGCTACTATGTTCATGATGTCTACTGTAAAAAAGATTTTACAACAGGTGTAGGACCTGGCTCCGTTCCTGATCAAAATAAAGTTAACTGCGAACACACTTGGCCTCAATCTAAGTTTACAGGACAGTTCCCTGCCAATGTTCAGCAATCAGATCTTCATCATTTATTCCCAACTGACTCTAAAGCAAACTCCACACGTGGAAATTATCAATTTGCCGAAGTTTCTGAAAATCGAAACATCACAGACTCAAATTGCCTTAGCTCAAAATCAGGACCTTCTGTCCTAGAAGGTGGAAATAATTTTTTCGAACCACCTACGGACCACAAGGGCAACGTTGCACGTGCGCTTTTTTATTTCTCTGTTAAATATAAAATTGCCATAGACCAAAACCAAGAAGAATTTCTACGTCGCTGGGACAAACTAGACCCAATCGACGATGAAGAAAAAACAAGAAACAACGAAATCGAAAAAATTCAAAAATCAAGAAATCCATTTATTGATTTTCCAGATCTAGCTGAAAGCGTTTCTAACTTTTAAACAACATAAGCCACCGAAAGGTGGCTTTTTTGTGCTTCGTTTACAAAAGTAAGTATTTTTTCAAGCAAAACTTATATTTTTCATTAGCCAAAACTAATACCATCAATTAGATTTCTCGCACACACACTTAACCCAGATAAACTTAGGAAGTATCGAATGAAATTCTTACTCGCAACCTTCGTCCTTCTCACCTTAAATGTATTTGCTGATGTTTCAAGTTATTATCCCACAGACTTAGTTCAAAAAATTCAACAAGGCTCAAAAGATCAACAATTAAAAGAAGCTCTTTTTCTTGTTCTTCACAAAAATCATAAATCTGTTGGATACAATGAAGCAAAAAGACAACTTTTTGGTAAGCTTCACTTAAAAAAAGGAAGCAATGGGTACTTCGTTCACGACGTATATTGTAGAAAAGACTTTAAATCTGGAGTAGGCCCAGGCTCTGTTCCTGATCAAAATAAAATCAACTGTGAACACACATGGCCTCAATCTAAGTTCACATCTCAATTTCCAGAGCAAATTCAAAAATCTGATCTTCACCACTTATTCCCGACAGATTCTAGAGCAAACTCAACTCGTGGAAACTATAATTTTGCAGATGTAACTGAAAATAAAAACTTAGATGAAGAAAACTGTGATGCTTCGAAATCTGGTCCATCTGTTATTAGCGGTGGAGATAATTTCTTTGAACCACCTAAAGAACATAAAGGTAACGTTGCTCGTGCTTTATTCTACTTCTCTGTGAAATACAAAATTGCAATCAATGATAAGGAAGAAGAATTCCTAAGAAGATGGAATGACCTAGACCCAATAGATCAAGAAGAAGTTGATCGCAATAACGAAATTGCAAACATTCAAACTTCTAGAAATCCTTTCATCGACTTCCCAAATTTAGCAGACCAAATCTCGAATTTTTAAACAAAAAGCCTCGGAAACGGGGCTTTTTTTATGTAAGATTTACACATCGTATAGCGCCAGGTTTCAGAATCCTTTAAAAGAGCTTATCCAAATTTAAAACAAAGGATAAGTAATTGAAGACTGCTATTTGGGCCTTAATTCTCCTAAGCATTTCAACCCTGGCAGAAGAAAGAGCAAGCAATATTACTACCCAAAAACCTGATCGGATTCGCGAGGAAGCTAGACTTCAAAGCTTAGGCAACAGGCGCATTCTTCGTTATAAAGAAGCTAAGACATATTTATTTGGTGATCTATTTATCAAGGCAAATGCTAAAGGCGAATATTTCATTAAAGACGTCTATTGCGAAAAAAATTACAACTCCAGCAATGCAGGAGTACTTCCGAATTCCCTACCAAATCAAGAAATTTTAAATTGTGAGCACACATGGCCCCAATCCAAGTTCATCAAAGATAAAATGAACAAAGAAGTAGAAACGGCACAATTAACAGACCTTCACCACTTGTTCCCAGCTGAGAAAAACGCTAACCAAATTAGAGCTAACTATGATTTTCAATACGTGATTAAAGACTTAAACCTAGGATCCAATTGTACACCTTCAAAGTCAGGACAAACAACAGTAAGGCCCGGAAATTTTTATTTTGAGCCACCAACCAACCATAAAGGCAATGTAGCTAGAGCGATGTTTTATTTCTCAACCCATTACCAATTACCAATAGATCCCGTTCAAGAAAAAACGTTACGAGATTGGCACAAAATTGACCCAGTTGATCATGATGAGCAGGAGCGAAACACAAAAATTGAACAAATTCAAGGCAATAGGAACCCTTACATCGACTATCCTGAACTCGTTGATCAAATCGAAGATTTTTAAAGTATTATTGAAAGATTTTGTAAGTATTTTATTAGCTTAATCTAATAGTTTGCATTGGCCAAACCTAATTAAGACTATTAAATTTCAAGCGTTTCTTAAGATTAAAAAACCAAGGAAATGCTGTGAGATTTTTTTTAACCCTAACACTTCTCGCTCTCGTATCTAGCACACACGCTTTGTCACTTTATTACCCAAAAGACTTCGCTGATAAGATGGCAAAAAAATCTTTAAGCGATGAATCTCTAAAAGAAGAATTATTCAACATCTTAACTTCTGATCACCAAAAAAATAACGGAGCACCTGATACACTGGGATGTAGTGCAAATGGTAATTGCTACCGCCACAACGTTCTAGGTTATGATGGAGCTAGAAAAGTACTTTTCGGCAGAATCCATATTAAGAAAAACGAAAAAGGCTACTTCATCGAAGATGTTTACTGTAAAAAGATCTTTACCGCCGGTAACGCAAACGTAGGTCCTAATTCAATTCCTGCTAATGGGAAAATCAATTGTGAACACACATGGCCACAATCAAAATTCTCTAGGAGTTTTGATAAAGACATGCAGAAATCAGATGTTCACCACCTTTATCCAACAGACTCTCATGCAAACTCTGTAAGAGGAAATTTTAATTTTGCCGAAATATCTTCTGACAATGGAAATTTGAATAACTGTAATGCCTCAAGATCTGGAACTTCTACAACGGGTGGAGGCGATGATTACTTTGAACCACCAATGGAACATAAAGGTAACGTAGCACGTGCACTATTTTACTTTTCGGTAAGATATAAAATGCCAATTAATTCAGATGAAGAAGAAGTGCTAAAAAGATGGCATATGCTTGATCCTGTAGATAACGATGAAATTCAAAGAAATGAAATCGTTTTTGAGACACAAAAAAATAGAAACCCATTCATTGATATGCCTGAGCTTGCTAATTACATTAAAAATTTCTAGTAT
>CAYWBR010000152.1:0-3803 GCA_964456675.1 uncultured Bacteriovorax sp.
GAAAAAATTAATCGCTGGTCTGACTGTTCTTTTCTCTTTAAACACTCTTGCAATCGATGTTCGTGCTCCACAAATTAGCTTCAATGCTGGTGAAGCGACTACGTTTGTTAGCGTATTAGAAGTATGCCACAATGGTGATGCTTTCGAAACACTCAACGAAAAAGAAATTTTCGCTCACGTAAGAGAAGGTAAGACTGATAATTTGGTAGTTGTTGGTTATGACGTTCTTTCTCGTCCTAGAACTTTTACAAAAACAATCTCAACTGGAAAAGACGGAAACAGAGAAGAAGTTGTCACTGTAACTCTGCCACTTAACTATACAATTGAGTACTATTCAAATAGACGTGGAAAAGTAGAAGGCTCTTTACTTTACACAAAATCATTTTCAGTACCTGCTTGTAAGTAATTATAAAAAAGCCAGAGTTCATGCTCTGGCTTTTTATTTTCTTATCTCTTCTAAAAGCAGACCCAATTTATTTTTCCCAGTTCGATCCCCACAGTCTCCCCAATAACAATCATTTTTAGTGTGTTCGAAAATCTTGGTATTACCAGTTGATCGTAAAAGGGTAAGTAATTCAGGATATGCACGAAATTTTTCCCTTACTGCAATTTCCATAAATTCGTCTTTACGTTGATCCCAATCACTTCTTTTAGGAAAATTTTTATCTCTGCCTCGTGCTGCTGCCATAAATGGAGACTCTGCGGCCCTAACCCACTCAATAAGTTCTTCCTTGTCGTACTTATGGGCTTGGTAATAGTGCTCAGTGGTCGGCCACCAAAGTTCATCAATATAAACAGGGAACAGGGCAAAATTAGAGAACTCGCCATAAGAATCTTTTACGGAGTAGAAGTCTAAAATATCTTCAGTATAAGCAATCGGTGCCGTTTGTGGGTATTTATCATAGTGAGGTGCTTTGGCCGGATAGGCAACCTGGGCAAATGTAAGATTATGCAAGATCGTAATAAATTGAATTAAAACTAAGACATTTTTTAGAGTTTTCATGGGGAAATTAAACAATCCTATATCCTCTCTGTAAATTAAAACTCTGAAAAAATTTCAATTTGTCAGATTTTTTTGCAAGATTTTAAATTTCAGATATACTTGTAAAAGATGGTGTGAACGAATCATACCAAATATCAACAATGTACCTATGAGTACAAAGTGGCCAAAATAAGTGGGGAAAGATGGATTTTTCCAAAATTACGGTTACCGATACCAATTCACAACACTACCAACTAATATTTGAAACCCTCGAAGAAGCCAGAAACTATTGTGAAAATGCATTAGAGAAAAGAAAATTTTCTTCTGAGTTTGACCTTGCCTTAGGTTTTAAAATTAAAAAAATTGAAGAGACTATGCGCCAAAGTGCGCTGGAGATAGACCCTAATAGTTATTTTGACAAATGGGGACCACTTTTACATTTTGGCGCACAAACATGGGTAGGCCTTGATTTTCAGATACTCCAATGCTCCTATCACGATCTATTTCAAATCTTTACTGCCATAAAAATGAGACCACAGCAGAAAATAATTGACTTAGGAGCTGGCTATGGACGAATAGGGATTTTCTTGCATCACTTCTTGCCTAATTCCTCATTTCTTGGCCTAGAATTAGTCAAAGAAAGGGTGGATGAAGCAAATCGAATTTATGAAATGTATGGTCTACAAAATAAAAAAATGGTCGTTTCAGATCTAAGTAAGCTCACCACGCTTCCAGCGGGAGATTTTTATTTTATTTACGACTTTGGTTCAGAAGAACATTTACTAAAAATTATAGAATTATTTAAAAATGGACCAAGCAAAACTCTCATTGTAAAAGGACAAATATTAAGACGACTAATAACCAAAGATCCATTTTTTAATGAGGGTCTTCGCATTAAAAAATGCGAAGACGTCTACATTTATTTTACGTAAAAACTAAACTCGGATGTCCCAATCGACATAAATTCCTTCTAATCTCGGAGCAACAAGAACTAAGTAGCGTTTTAATAAGTCTACACGTTCTTTATCTTTATCTGCATGTTTTGCCAGTACACGAACTGTTTCCACATAGCAAAGGGCCTGGCAAAGTGTTTCCGCATGAACCATGAGCTTTCCAATTCGATCTTCGTTTTGCCAAGCTTTGGCGTCAAATAGTTTCGCACCTTCAGGTTTTAGAGTTTTAAAGATCAGTTTCATCATTTTTCTTTTGAAGCGACTTTGAGTTTTTTGAAATTCAATTTGAGCATCACTTATGCCAGAAAGTGCGCTAATTGGTCCAGGCTTTGAAAACATGCTTGCCATAAAAGATTTTGGATCCTTCATAGCATGCTTAATTAAGTCTTTTAATGCCATCAAGGCCTGTATTTGGCTAGTCCCCTCGTAGAGCAGTGGGCCAAAACTATCGCGATGAATTCGTTCAAGTGGATACTCTTGCATAAATCCATAGCCGCCAAGAACTTGAATCGCTCGCGTAGAAATTTCTGTATATTTTTCACAAGCGTAATACTTTACGAGAGGAGTTCTTTTTCTCGTCCAAATCGATGCTTCTTTTAATTGTTTTTCTTCTGATTTTGATAAATCGTTAGTTTTTTTCTTTTTTAAATCTAAAAATTGAAATTGATCATAATAAGAAATTGTATCAAATAGTAATGCTCGTATCGCATCTCTTTCTGTGCAGTAGTCATCAAGATGGCGCTTTAATAATGGCAACTCGGAAATTGGTTTGCCAAATTGAACTCTCTCTTTGGCATAACTAACAGCATGGTCAAGTGCGCTTTCAATTCCACCGAGCCCCTGCATCCCCACAGCAATACGTGCCTCATTCATCAAATGCAGCATGTACTTAAAACCTTCATTCTCACGCCCTACAAGACGGGCACGTGAATTGTCATAAGTAATTACCGTTGTAAAAGAGCCGTGCATTCCCATTTTTTCTTCGTTTTTAGTAACTTCAAAATTTAATTTGTCACCCTCATATTGTTCGACAAAAAACATAGAAATTCCTTCTAAGCCTTGTGGCGCTCCTTTAATACGCGCAAGTACAAACTGCAAGCCACCTCCACCATTAGTGATAAAGATCTTTTGTCCATTAAGTTGAAATGATCCATCATCTAGTCTGGTTGCAGTGGTTTTAATCATCCCCAAATCGGACCCACAGCCAGGCTCTGTCAAATTCATTGAACCAGACAATTCCATTTTCATAATTTGTGGAACAAGTCTTTTTGCAGTGTCGTGATCTAGATAGCGATGAACCATTTCAGCAATGGAAGAAAAAAAAGCAATTTGTGTTGAAGAAGCTACACATGCACGTGCAAGCTGGGCCAAAACAACAAACTGCAGCGACTGCGGCACTTGCAATCCTCCAAATTCTCTTGGCATTAAAAGGCCAATTAATTCTAATTCACGGGCCTCTGAATAAAGCTCTTTCAAAGCGCTACCGGGTATAGTTTTTCCGTCCACAACAATCCCTGCACCCTCTCGATCAAGTGCACTGGCCCTCCCAGCAACCTTTTTAGCTGCCCAGTCACCAGTCGTTGACATGAGTTCAGTTAAAAATTGCAAGACCTCCTCTTTAGAATTCATGCCATCTTCTGTGGGGTAAGCAGGGTAATAAAGTGGCAAAATTTTGTCCCAATCAATGGCATTCTTAAATAACCATTGATAATCAGAATCTTCTAAAAAGTAATTGAGTATTTTACTCATAAACTTAACTCCATAAAAAAAATATTATGATTAGTCTAAAATAAAGACGATACGTTTAGGAAATTATTTTTTTAAAAAGCCCAAATTAAAAGGTTAATAACAACTCATGAAAACAAACA
>CAYWBR010000153.1:0-3776 GCA_964456675.1 uncultured Bacteriovorax sp.
CACCACAGTGTCCCAATGAGCTCTTCCTCGGTCAGACCAGCTTGTTTGGCGTCTTGAAGTAACATCCAGAGCGCCTTTTTGTCTCTTGAAGCCAGAGCATCGGCGAGCGCAAAGCTGTTAAAGCGTTCTCCGGCTTCTCGCTTTTCTTCCACTAATCGCTCTGCGTACTTTTCGAATTTCTTTTTTTCTGGAGCCAGCAGCGTACTCTCTACAATGATGAAGGTGTGTGCAGACTCAGCAAACGCGGGCAAGTGGTCGATCACGTCCTCGTACACCTCTTCGCGCACTGAAGGCGTATCGATGAGGTAGCACTCGCTACCGCCAAACAGCGAGACGGCACCGACGACATCACTAAATAGACCGGGTGCATACGACTCCGCATCGATGCGGACAACCCGCGCACCTTCCTCCTCCCGCTCGTGCACCAGGAGAAACGCGCGCTCTCGGACCGCAGTCACATCATTTCCGCAAAAGACATACAGCATGGCGTCCATTCTACCAAGAAATGCACCTAATGGCCGAAACCATTGACCAATTCAATATGTCATGTACTAATAGCTGTCGGACAGTTATGTAGAGGACGTAGTTCATGAGGATCCTGGTCGTCGATGACGCTGACTTCTTTCGCCACTCGTGTGCGGCAGTGCTGCAAGCACTCGGACACCAGGTGATCGAGGCCGAGAATGGACACGAAGCGACACTGATCTGGGAGAGTCAGAAGCGCCGCATAGACGCGATCGTGACCGATGTGAACATGCCACGAATGAACGGCATCGACCTGCTGAGTTACCTCGGCGGAGAGCGACAGCCACCGAGGTGCTACGTTCACAGCGGCGATGATTTCTTCGACCTGCGGGAAGGCCGCCTTGAACTAAAAGATCTCGGCAACATCTTCCCGTTCGCTGAGTTCCACGACAAGGCCGCCTTCGCTAAAGCCATACAGGAATTCTTGGTGGCAGCAACAGCTTGAACGCTGCCCTCAACCGATCCTTTCGGTTGAGGTTTTTCTTTTGTGAACTTGCGCGGATTGACAATCGAGACAAAAAGTTCAGAGTGTAGGTAAACAAGTACAACGTGGAGTAGTTCTATGAAAGTCCTGGTGGTAGATGATGTGGGCCTCTTGCTCATGGAATATGCAGAGTATGTGAGTGAATGTGGCTTCGAAGTCGTCACGGCTACTTCGGGGTCTGAGGCCTGGCGCATCCTCGATGATCGGAGCAATGGCATTGCTCTCGTCATCACCGATGTCGACATGAAGCATGGTAACGGGTGCGAACTCGTGGAAGCGCTCGTGGGGACTCGGCGGCGGCTACCCATCCTCGTGCACAGCGCTTACTGGAGATACTCTGACGGGGAACGCACCATTCCGCTTGAGTCCTGGGCAAAGACCCAGATGGTAGGCCACGGCGCTGAGATCACATTTCGCCTCAAAGTGGGCGGAAAGGAAACTTCGGAAGCCTACATCAAAGCGTTTCTACGAAAGCACCTGCTCTTTGCAGACGCACAAGTGCTCGCGGCCGAATGATCGGCCGCGAGTTTTTTATGTAATGATCCTGAAGTTCAAAAATTTAGATCAGGTGTAATGAGTATTAAAAAACTTTCAGAACCTGATGCTGCGCGAGGCGCGAGCGCCCGCCGCGACGAGTTGTACTAAACGTACAGTGAGGAAGCGGCGGACGTGAAGCAACAAAGTGCAGCGCGGGTTATGGAAGTTTTTCCATTTCGCCCCAGTTGTCGCCAATTTTAGCTTCTGCGACAAGTGGAACATCGTAGGTCTCGCGGTTGCGCAGTACGCCCTCCATCAGCGCAATGAGTTCCGGCACTTCGGTCTCAAGAGCATCCTCGCTAATTTCAAATACAAGTTCGTCATGCACCTGGAGCAGCATTTTTACCTCCTCCAATTTATTCATCCGCTTCAAGTATGCATATATCTCATTCATGGCGACACGCATCACGTCGGCAGCTGTGCCCTGCACCGGTGCATTGATGGCCATACGCTCGGCAGCGGCGCGAATGAATGGTGCGGTCGACTGCATACCCGGGAAATGTCGGCGGCGGCCGAAGAGCGTTTCGGTGTATCCGTACTTGCGCGCGTACGCTTTTGTCTCTTCGAGGTACTCAGCCAGACGCGTGAAAGTATTGAAGTAGGCATTGAGGAATTCCTGCGCCTCCTCGCGTGGTGTGCCTTCGCCCAGGTTGGTACGCAGTGCATTTACACCCATGCCGTAGAGGATGCCGAAGTTGATGACCTTTGCCTTGCGCCGCATCTCGCGAGTGACGTCCTCGGCGTTCACGCCAAAGACCCGCACCGCTACCCCTGTGTGCACGTCCTCACCGCGCTTGAAGATATCGATGAGCTTTAGATCATGCGCGAGGATGGCTGCTATTCGAAGCTCAATTTGCGAATAGTCGATGGAAACGAGCTTGTGGCCCGGTGCAGCCAAGAAAGCTTGGCGGATGGCACGGCTCTCATCGGTGCGAATGGGGATGTTCTGCAATCCTGGATTCTGCGTCGCCATGCGGCCGGTCGCAGCACCGGTCTGAATGAACGTGGTGTGTACGCGTCCATCATCGGCTACGAAGGTCGGCAAGTTATCAATGTACGTAGAAACGAGTTTCTGCAGCTCACGGAAGCGAAGGATATCATTAATGATAGGATGCTCGTCTTTGAGCTTCTCGAGCTCAGACTCCTTGGTAGAACGCTGACCGCCGGCGGTCTTCTTTTGGTTCTTAGGCTTAAGGCCGAGCTTATCAAAGAGCACGTCGCCCAGCTGCTTCGGCGAGTTGATATTGAAATCCATGCCAGCGTGGTCGTGAATGCGCTTCTCGAGCGACTCGAGTTCCTTGTGCATCTTTTTTGAAAGCGTCTTGAGATAGGCGGTATCGAGCAGAATACCGTTCTCATGCATGTGCTCGAGCACTTCCATGAGCGGCTCCTCGATGTCGGTGTACACGTGCATGATGCCCTCACTCTTCACCTTGGCAGCCAAGCGCTTCTTGATCTCTTCGAAGTCCGTCGTCTCGAAGTAGGCACGGCCGTAGTCGATAATGTCATCGTACGAAGCGTTGGTGCGCTCGCTCTCCAGAAGCCAGAGTAAAATGCTTGCTTCTGTAAGAGCATGCGGATCTGCAACGGTGGCAGCTGCTATCTCCACTTCCTTTTCCGGAGCGAGCTCAAACAGTGTGCGGACCCGCGCGCCGAGCGTCCGAAAACCGAACTCGCCGAAGAGTGCCAGTATCTTCTCAGTGTCAGCGTGCTGACGCCAGGCAGTGGCTGATAGCTTGAAGTCTATCGGTGCATCAGTGCGGATGGTCGCGAGCATCTTAGAGAATTGTGCTTCTTCCTCGCCATTTTTGAGAAGCTCAACGATGCGCGGCTTGATACCTGCCTCCTTGAACTGCGCTTCGTTCTTCTTGAGCTTCTTATATATATCATCGATGGAGCCGAACTGAGTGATAAGTTCAGTGGCGGTCTTCTCGCCAATACCAACAATGCCCGGAATGTTGTCCGAGGTGTCGCCACGAAGGCCTTTGTAGTCCGGCACGAGCTCGGGACCGAAGCCAAAGCGCTCTTTTACAGTTTCTTCGTCGTAGAGGATGGTGTCCTTGATACCCTTCTTGAGCGTGTATACCACTACTCGCTTCCCGTCGACACACTGGAGCGTGTCCATGTCACCTGAAGCAATGACCACGCGCAAACCTTTCTGCTTCTTGGTCTCGTGCGCGATGGTGCCGAGCATGTCTAATCACACCAGTGTCATTTGATTGTTTCTATC
>CAYWBR010000154.1:0-375 GCA_964456675.1 uncultured Bacteriovorax sp.
TTTTTTTCTGAGGCGTTCAGATCGTGCATTGACTCGATAAATTTCTTCATCTTCAATTAATAATTTTAAAAAATCCTCATAGCTCAATGCCGACTTGCTGCTTTCGATAAGACGATAATCGATCGACTCTTTCATTCCCATTAACTTTAAATGTCCAAAGCTCTCCTTCAAATTCAATGTATTCCCCCTTGTAAGCAAACAAACTCTAGTCGTCTGTTTGGTTTTAATGACTCTATTCTTTTATCTTCTCTGTAATTCTTTGCGCAGCTTTGAATATAGCTATAAAAAAGTTTATTACTTATCAGTGCCGCTTCGGCCGCGTATTCAATTGCCTCAAGTTTATATTTATTTTCAAGTCCCAATATCCCTTGTACT
>CAYWBR010000154.1:385-3716 GCA_964456675.1 uncultured Bacteriovorax sp.
AAGGGGATGGTTTCTTGGAGTTTCAAAAAGTTTTTTGATCAACAACTCCATGTTTGGCCCAATCCTTTTTGATTTAGCTAGCGACGATTGAATGTGATAATTAATTTCTGTGAGTTTTTTATCTGGATAGTGATTCTCATTCGTCACATAGTGAGTATGTCCAACAACAAGTGCATGAACTGCAATTTCTTCTGCTTCAAAGTAGACGTAAATCATTTTATTGCTGGCCTTAACTTCAACTTCCTTTCCAATAAACTTATAAGGAACAGAATAAAAATTTCTATTAAATCTAATATGACAGTCTGGATGAACTTTACATTTTTTATAGCTAAATAATTCAAACGATGTTCTGGGAAGATCTCTCATGTTAGGAAGCTCAAGAGCTAAAAGTTCATTGCGACTAAATCCCTTATTGTAAATTTTTTCATCCATTTTTTTTTTTAAATAATTTTTAAAATCGAGATTCAATTCAAATAAAGATGTATAGGTTTTATTTCTGACTTCCTGAAAAAATTCTTTTTGAATAACTCCAATAGAATTTTCGACATGAGGCTTATCCTTAGGATGAAAAACTCTCGCAGGATCAGCAACAATTTGATAATGGTGACAAAAATCACAAAAATTCTTGTTAAGAAATGCATCGTATTTTTCAGCTTTCGTCACTGCTGTTAAGCAATTATCACTGACAATGAACTGAGGAACTCTACCGAGATGTTCAAAAGCATTTTTGCATGCATTTAAAAAGTCTGGAAGTTTTTGAGAAAAAGTGAACTCACCATAAAAATAACTACTGAAGCTTAATGTCGCCACAAAAAGTTCGGCCTCAAAAATTTCTCCTGTAGCAGGATTTAATATTGGAATTTTATCTCCGGAATAATCAACTTCAATTGTCTGTCCAGGAATGCGCTCAACTTTCAATGAAGCTATTGGTTGATTAGATTCTTTTATATGGAGCCGATAATAGCGAACAAAGTTGGGATAGATTGGAAGTTCTTCTGTTGATGAAAATTCTCTATAAAGAGTTTTTAAACTCACTCCATTTTTATTTTCTTGTTTGACGTAATCCCAATCAATCTTTTCAGACCATGAAGGTGGCGGGCCTTGCATTTCAGATACAGGTCGCTCTTGATCCCAATATTTTGCAACAGTCTCTCTATTAATTTTTAGATGTCGGGCTACTTTTCGTTGATGTTTAAGTAGTGGCTTTAAAAATTGAATCTCTTTTTGCAAATCCATGCTAATCCTTGGCATTGCCATGAAATTCCTCCTTGTTTTAAAGGAGAAATTTTAGGTTATGATGTCGGATTCTGCATTTAGTTGACTGGCCGGGTTATATTGATATTAAATTGGCCGGTTTTGAGTGATATTTTCCACTTTTTTCATTTGCGGAAAATCTTCCTGCCCCTTCTGATAAGTTTAATGCCACAGATTGGCATGCCCGTTGTAACTGTTCTTTTTGATAATAAGGGATTTCGATTGTATTAAGTTTTTTGTGAAGTTCAATGGCTATTTCAAGCGTTTTAAAATTCTTATGCATAAGTACCTCCAATAGAGGTAGTTAACACTGTCATTTAATTTATTGTTAAAAAAGATGATGAATGATTTCTATTTTTCTTCTTTGAAATACTTTCAGGAATGAATACTAGTCTTTTCTTTCGTCCTCGCGTGCGATAAGGAATTTCTCCACGACTTACAAGGTTGTAGATTGTTCCTTTAGCATACGAGGTAAACTTACATACATCATCAATTCCCCATATTAAATTGTTAAAGAGCGATTCTTTTAAATTAGAATTTAAATCATTGCTACCATAGCAAATATTTTCTGAAAATGAATTATCAAACACCACCGAACTCGACATATTTCTCCTTGAAAAAGCCAAACCCAAAACAAAAATAAAAAATTACTTACCTAACTCATAAATTTACCTCCTTAAAACTTAATCCAACTCCGATTAACCTCATCACATAAGGCCTAAAATTGACTCCATCTCAAAACTTTGTGAGAGAGAGGGAGTCAATTTTACGAGGCCCGTTTCGTGAATGATTGAAAGGAGTTGGAGAGCAAAAAAATTATCTAGGGCCCGCAGGGGACAAAATAAAATGGATGAAAAAGTAAACAGTTCATCAGTGCGTTCTCCTTAAGAATACCTAAAACGTATTTTAAAAAGACCGCCTGATGCTTTTCAGGTAGGTCGTGTATGTTTAATTTCTATTAATATTTGAGAAGTTCGTCAATCGAAGAATTCAAAGAAAAGTTTGCTAATTTAGCGAATCATCATGGTATAGGGAATGGTTTAAAGCTAGTTACTATCGTTTTTAACTGTATTTGATAATCCTAACGTAAATCTGATAGGACAAGAATGATCTCTTTCCTCTTCAGCTATTTCGGTTAAAACCACCATTTTCGGGAAAAAAAATTCTAAAGTGCATGCTAAAATTTCTTCTATAAAGGTAAGTTGATTATGGCTGTAAACTTCTAGTCTGTTTTGTATTGGTAAACCATTAAAAAATCTTGGAATTTCTATTAAATATTGGTCGGATTTAATTTTTGAAATTTTAAAATCGTTAGTAAATGGTTTGCCTGTTTTTGGATGTTCATCTTCATTACGAAGCTCAATAATTTCTTTAATCCATGTTTGGTCCTCATTTAAAAGCTTTGTCACAATATGATCTTTTCCAAATCTATTTTTAAATTCATCATGAATTTTATGAAAATGAGGCCCGTTAAATTCTTTATCCAATAGAACACCAATACTTTTTGCTAATTGCTGAAGGGCTTGTTTCGCATGTTTTATAAATACATTAGAATCATCTAAAATAAAGATACTTGGTTCTTCAATAACTATTCCATTGTTCTGAGTTTTAACTCCATTTTCATATAGGTCTTTTTCAATATTGCGAATTTCATTTATTATTGGCAATGCAACTTTTTCAGCTTGCAAAAGAATTTTATGGATTTCAAAACAAATTTCTTTAATTTGATCTTTCTTATCTGTTGAAATTTGTGCCATATCAATTATAGAAAATAGGCCTATAGTTAATCTTGCAACGATTGGATTTGATGTTCCAGTATCACTAATTTGCTTAATTTTGAAACTCATTCTTTTACGCCGCCAACGCTTGAATTAAAGCCGACACAGTCGACAGCTCAGGGTTAAATTCTTTCTTTGGATCAATCAAATCATAAAGAGTGCGTCTTCCAATTCCCGCTTTCTTAGCGAGTGCCATTTTATTAACAGTCATTAAATGAGCAAACAATACTTCTCTAAACGATTCGAGATCGCCAGTCTTAATGCATTCTAAAAGTGTATCGGCAACGACTTCAGAGTCT
>CAYWBR010000155.1:0-489 GCA_964456675.1 uncultured Bacteriovorax sp.
TTTTTGTGAATGCTTCAGGAAGTTTTTAAAAACAAGGCGGACATAAAAGAGTAGTGCTCATATGTTTTTTTAGAGAAAAATATGATGGGTGTTGAATGTTTTTAAAAATTTTATGAGGTGAAAATCATGGCGCAAGAATTAACCAAGGGTCTTATTCAGGATCTTAGTTGTGATCCTAAAGACTGTCAGTCTACTGCTTATATACAGATTTGCTGTCAAGCGGAAGAATGGTATCGAAAAGCAGAGAGCCAAATTCATCCAATGTTTCGAGATGCTATTCAGGGTTCTGCCCGAGAAATTTTAACAAATGCACCTCAAAGTGCTTTACACTTTGATATCAATATGATCAGTAGGGTAGGTGAGCACCTGGAATCGGCAGGATTGGCGGTTCGAAAAGAATTTAGCAGATTTGCATTGGAGGTAACGGATCATTATCAAAGCACTTTCCATTCTTTCTTGAATCTTCCAGAGGTTGACTCCAGCATAAGG
>CAYWBR010000155.1:499-3695 GCA_964456675.1 uncultured Bacteriovorax sp.
AGTCAGCAATGTTTCAGACAGAATTGAAGTTGTCGCACAGGATATCGAAACTTGGGGACATGGTATTTCAGAGCTTGCCGGTAGAACCATGCGTTTGCCTTTACCTGAGAGTGTAAGAAGTTTTTTAGGAAATATGGTGGAGGTTACCAGGGTTGCTAATGGGGTTACTCATGTTGCAGAGCAGGTTGGCGTTGCTTTGAGCTCTCTTTGGACCAAAACGGAAGCAGCTGTCAGCCGAGCAGACGTCTTAAACGAGAAAGTGAAAGACTTGCGTAACAGTTTAGTGATGCCTGCCATTAAAGGCCAGCCTGATAAAGTGGCTGCTGTTGAAGCTGAGATTAAGGTGGTAGAAGGTTTGCTTGCGCAGGAGGCATCAGGTATTGGGAAAGCCCTGGAGAATGTTCGAGCAGGTTTTCAAGCGGTGGGTATGATTGCTGGTCTTTTGGGTCATTCTGAATTAGCGAACGACGCGGTGGCTGTGGGAGAAGCTGCTGTCAGTATTGCAGGATCAATTGCAACAGTTGTAGCTGGATCTTCATTGGGAGGACCGGCGATGCCTGTGCTTGCGATTGCTGGAACGGTTGCCGTTTTAGTTTCTCATTTTTTGGGTAAAAATCGAGGACCCAGTACAGAGGAAATTATTTTAAAACAAATGGATTTACTTGCAAAACATTTAGATCGCCGTTTTGATCGTATCGAAGCCATGATCCAGAAAGGAGTTGAATATCTTGCGGAGCATATTGATAGAAGGGTTCTTGCTCTTAGTGAACATATAGATGAACGTTTTGAACGTATTGAAAAAGCATTAACTTATATGTGCAAAGAAATGTTAGAAGGATTTTCAAAGTTGCACGAACATGCTGAAAATCATTATACTGCTATTTTGCTGAAGCTAGATGGTTTAGCAACTTCAATTGATTATTTGCATAAAGATATGCTGGTAGGGATGACCACGCTTTACAAGCAAGAGTATACAAATATTCGAGACGCAGCACTGACTTCCATTGCTCGATCAAGCATTCAGGATGGGCAACATCGAGACTACTATCGTAGAATTCGTAAATGGATTAAAGAAGATAGTAAAGAGGAATTGTTATCAGGCAGTGAGGAGGGTAGCACTTTGGTAGTAGGGGTTAGGCGAGGACTCGGAGGATTATCCAGCGGCATGTATAGAACCTCTCATTCTTCGAGATCTGGATAGTCTTGCAGCGGAAGGTCTTCGGATTCATGAACTGATGTCAGCAATTCAGCAAAATGGGGGTCTTTTTGAAAATCTTATCAAAAACTATGAAGAAGCGCTCCGAAAACTTTTAGCATTCATGTATCAGCAGACCATAACTGCTCATGGCCAGGTGGAAACTCCAAGTGCTTCCATAGAAGCGTATCCGTTCCGGGATCGACAGGGTACTCCCCTTAGCCCCTAATTTTGCAATTTTATTTTAGCGATAGCGCTGCATGTTCTTCCGGTGTGAGATAGCCCGGAATGAGTTTTTGATAGTCCGCGTTTGTTTTGCAGCTTCGGATACGGTTAAATACAAATGTCAGATAGGCATGTTGATTCAAGCCATTTTCTTTTGCTGTCATCAATAGGCTGTAAAGCACTGCCCCAGCTTCTGCCCCTTTGGGGTTCCCCATAAAGAGCCAGTTACGCCTTCCAAGAGCAAATGGCCTAATCGAATTCTCAATTAAATTATTGTCGATTCCTAAATCTCCATTCTGTACGTAGACAATCAATTTTTCCCAATTGTTTTTCATGTAATTCATCGCCTCTCCAAGTTTTCCTTTGGGCGGTGCTTCATGAATGTGCTCTGTCAGCCAAGTTTTGATCTTATCCAATAGCGGTTTGCCATGCTCTTGCCGATATCGATGCTTCTCTTCCCTGTTTTGATCTCGAATCTCTTTCTCAATATGATAGAGTTTCCCTATCCATTCTAGGGCTTGGTATGCTAGCCCTTTTTGTTTCTTTGCAAGCTTTTGTACCTCAGCAAAGCGCCTTCTTACATGGGCCCAACATCCAAAGTGGATCACTCCTGCGGATTTATCCAGCCAATCATAACCAGCATAGTCATCTGTTTGAAGGTATCCTTTAAATCCCTTTAAGGCAGTTTGAGGATGGATAGCCTGGCGGGTTTGTTGATAGTCATACACCAGAATGGGTGTGCCCACTGCTCTTCGGTATACCCACATGTAACTCTTCTGGGTATCTTTCCTTTGTGCCTCCCTTAGCACCTGAACTTCTGTCTCATCCACCTGATTATACCCACTTGCAAGCATCAGCCTTTTCATTTCATCCCGAATGGGAGCGCAGAGCTCTGCTGCTTTGATGATCCAAGCACAGGTCGTATTTCTAGGAAGCTCAATTTTATTTCGTGCCCAGATATGCTCCTGACGATATAAGGGAAGGTGATCTGCGTATTTCATCACAATGGTATAGGCTACCAAGCTGGCATCAGCCATGCTCTTAGGTAGGAAGAGATCTGGCTTTGGACCAATGCTGAGTTCTCCTTCACAAACCTGACAGCAATACTTCAGGCGTTGATGTGAGATAACCACCACTTGAGGAGGAATCACTTTTAGCTGTTCTGTGACTTCCTTGCTAAAGCAGGTCTTTTGCCCTTGGCAGCAAGGGCAGATCTTGTCAGCTTCTGGAATATCATAAGTCACGACTTCCCGGGGTAAGTCACTCGGTAAAGCCCTACGTTTTGCCTTACCTGCCCCCTTCTTTTTACGTTCATAGCCTTCAACCTCTTCCTTTTCGGTATCTTCAGAGATCTCTTCCAGGGCTTCCTCTGATTCTGGCAATAAAGAAGCTAAGTTGCAAGAGATTCTTTTCAGAAGATCGCCCAAACTGGCGTTGCTTACTCAGCTTAAATTGCTCAAACAGATCATCGTATTTTAGCTTCAGCGCAGAAAGTTCTGATTCAGCCTTTAGCTTTTCTTGCTCAAGTTGCTCTTTTGTTTTTCGGATTTCATTTTTTTCTTCTTGGAGGCGAGTTTTTTCCTCTTGGATTTTCACGAAGCTTGCTTCCATTGAAATAATATATTGTTTCAATTGAAATACATCATTTGGAAGCTGATTTATCGTGGTTTTCATAGAAAACATTATCCCAGAAATCCCAAAGAAAGCACGATATTTTTAAATAAATTTCGTATATTTTTCTTCTGTCAAAGCCTCCATTTTTGAATAGCGATGACT
>CAYWBR010000156.1:0-3658 GCA_964456675.1 uncultured Bacteriovorax sp.
CAGTTAACCGTTTATACATGCCTGAACTACCCGATCTGCATTTGGGCAAATTAACAACTCTGTGCTTTTGATTATTTACCAATGAAAACTCAGTCTTTTCTTTTTTACTTCTTCATTTTGTTTCATTTGATTTAATAGCGTTTCATCGGAAAAGTCGGAATGGTCGGAATTTAAACGTATTTTTTATTTTATCTTTTAAAATGGAACGTCGTCATCGTCACTTTTTTTCTTTTCTTTTTTGACAGCAGTATGTCCTTTAATTCCTTTTGGTGTTAATTTCTTCTTACGCATCCAAGTAATTGCATCCTCAATTCTTTTTGGAGCAAAACGCTTTTTCTTGTCATGCCATTTTTCTCTAAATTCTTGAATGATTTGCTCATCAGTTGGTTTCACTCCATCTATAATAAAATCATTCCAACATGCATAAATTGTAGCTACAATCTCAGCTTGTTCAGTATTTAAAGGACGATAAATCTCAACAACTTTATCTATTGATGCTAATTCTAATTTGAATATTTTTTGTGCACGAGAGGAATAAGACTTTGCATTTTTTCCTATTTTATATCTTATATTTTTACCTGTTTCCTTAGTTTCAAAAATTTCATTTTTACTCCCAAGAGCTTCAACTCCAACTTTTTTCGAGTAAATTAAATCTTTATCTAAAGGTCCGGCCGCATCTCGAAGATAATTTGTCCCAAGGTCATGCGTAATTTCCATGTCACAAGTGTACAAAATCTTCGCTAATTTTGTTCGCATTAAATTTTTATCACCATCAAGACTATTTAAAATATAAGCTGATAAAGCGGTTCTTTTTTCTACTATTTCATCGAGTTCATCTTTACTAAAAAGCCTCTTTGTTTTTTGCGTTGCTGCTGTTTTGCTGGATTCGTCCGAATTGACTTCTATTTTTACTGGTGTTGCCTCGATTGCTTCAACCTCCTCATCAACAAAAACTTTCGTATTTGATAGAATACCTAATTCATAAACTCTCTGAGAGATATCTTGCTTGAGTTTTGCAACTGAGGATCGATATATTTTTACACATTCTAATTCCTCTTTAGTAAAATGATGCGATTCTACTGCTGAATAAAGTCCATTTATCAACTGTCGAGGAGATGCATCTGGCATATTTACAAAACGGTTCTTAGCCGCAAATTTTCTGCTTCCAGAATTAAAAGATGCTGAAATAAAATCCTCATAGGCTTTCATGGCTTCCTTTTCAGTAGCTGTAAAATAATCTTTATTCTGCTTTATCCATAGGGATGCAAAGCTATTCTGATCTGGAATATCACCAATAGATATATTTCTCTGCTTTCTTAGAAATCCAATCTCTAATGCGAAAAATTCATTAAAAACTCTTTCTTTTCTATTCTTATATTTTATTTCTCCAAGGGCAGAAGTGTATCCGCCGTCTAAAATAGACCATAAAATAGCTTTTCTTTTTAGGTTTTGAAACTTTGCCTGCTCTATAACGTTACTAGGAATTAAAAATTCATCTTTATGGTTTATCCAATTCTCTTTAACAGACTTTCTTATTCCGTAAACCATTAAACAAGATTCAAAATTCTCTTTCGTAATAGTTAAGCCGTTATGGTTATCACCACCATATGGCCGTGATAATAATATTAATTTTCCACTTGAATTCTGAACATCATTTGCAATAGTCCGTAAATACCCCAATCCACCCTTATACATATAATCAATATATGGTTCACCTTTATCATAGACTTGATATTCATTTTTTAGGGGAATTGTAGGTATTTTTTCCTGCTTTCGAAAAATGTCCTTATTTATAAAATCTTTAAGTTTTACGACAGAGCCGCAAAATGGAACATAATCTTTTACTCCAACCTTTTCTAAGTTTTCATCAAAAATATCTAATCTCAAATGTGTTTGCTTCAAATCAAAATCTGCTTTTTTCTTACGTTGCCACATACCAAACATTACTGGCCAATCTCCTTTAGTTCCTCTAAAAAGTTTAGAGGGTACTAAAAAGCCTTTTATAAAATCATAGCGACGAACCCAATATTTATAAAACTCTTCGCTATCTTCACCATTAATCCATGTTGTGGTTGAAAAAATTCCAACGATAACATCATCTTCGTATTCATATTCTTCACAAATCTTATCTATTCGATACATAAATCGAGAAAAAGCACTACGAATGTCTCGCATACTTATTTCAGAAGAGTCCTGCATTTGAATAAAATCACTTCCTACATTATTTGGGTCTTCATCTTTTCCCTTTGAATGACCCGTTTGATTATTAAATGGAGGGTTTAGCAGAAAAATCAGTGGACGATCATACGCTTTGAGCTTTTTATCTATTGTTGCAGGGATCTTATCTTTTAAAAAATTAAAGCGTTCGATCACTGATCTTTTAAAAGGAGCAATTGTCTTTAAAGTTCCATAGTCTGTTTTCTCTAGTGTACTAAGTATTACATTTTCTCTATTAGGAGATTCTATAAATAAATTGGCACCACCAGCAGCGGGATCCCACCAAGTGGCAGATATTCTTTTCTCAAGATTTAAATATTCTGAAATATATCGATTAGCAATTTTTGCAATTTCTATTGGTGTATAAAAATCCCCTGTATCATTTCGAACTTGCCAATCATATAGGCAATCCTTATGAGCCAAAATATGTTGTTGTACTTGTGCACTTGGTGGTCGCTTAAAATAGCTCCAAAATAATTCATATTTTTCTCTCGGAACCTTCCAAGTGCGATTATTTTCAATATTTATTAAAATGTCTCTTTTTTCTAAGAATTCAAATTTTAAATTAATATCAAGAACATAATTATCTGCAACTTGTCGCTGATCTTTTTCTGTTTCACAAAATAAACTTTTCCAAACAGAAAAAATACTAACAAAATTATTTTCATTAATCTCTATTTTTGCAGGTTGAACTTTTGAAGTTTGAATTGCTTGACGAAAATTTTCTAAAACTCCAGGAATTTTAAAATCATAATAATTTATAGAGAATGCTTTAAAGAAATCTTTTTGAATCAACCAATCGATAAGAACTGTGTCTGGGCTTGAAGACGCTCTCAACCAATCGACCTCAAGACCTCGTTCATTATCTCCAACGATACGTTCAACCATCTGGCTTGGAACGATGAATCCACCACTTTTATCAATAATAACAATTAGTGAAGGTAATCGATACACTTGTTCAACTTTCATGTCTGAAATTTTTTTCAGATAATAAATTGATTGAGCTAGAGCTTTATAAGAATTTTTTCTCCAAATTCCGTCTGTAGAAAAATTTGCTTCAAACTTATACTCAAAAAGTTTATCACCTGCTAGACCATCACTATTCGCGATATACCGTAACTTTTCAGTAATTCCTAAAAATTTATTAAATAAATTTTCAACCTCTTTTTCCACTGAGGTCTTGGCTAATTTGCCAAGTAAAGACTTCCCATCCATGGGCCCTCTCCCTATTAGTTTTTATTTAATGATATCGTCAGCTTAGGAAATATAAAAATCGGCAAAACTCGCCTCGAAAAACTCCTCTGCTAGACTTCATCGAAGAACTTAGAAAATCTTTATGCCAATATTTGGTTAAATTGAAACATACCCGACAAACAAGGTAGGCAAGTGGATATTTCGAATTGATGCCTTTCTTTATACTTTTGCTCTATTTGTTATTCAG
>CAYWBR010000157.1:0-3527 GCA_964456675.1 uncultured Bacteriovorax sp.
TAGAGGGAAAATACTAACGTTACAAACTAGATTTAAGTGAGACAATTGCTTTGAACATACAATTCACCTTAGACTTTGATGAAGACCTAGACAATTATTTAAGCATCAATTATCCGTTGGTTGTAGACTATCATCTGTTAAATAAGGCTTTGGATGCTCGAGGGGCAAATCGCGGTAAGAAACCTCGATATACTTACACTTTGGATGTTATATACGAAGGAGAAAGCTTTGCCAGACACTCTGAAGAATTTCCCAATTTAGGTGCTTTGAGAACCAAACCAATTATTATAGGCGCTGGTCCAGCTGGTCTTTTTGCAGCGCTTCGTTTTCAGGATTATGGTATACCATGCATTATTATAGAGAGAGGGGATCGCGCTCATAATCGCATGAAACATATTGCAAAATTTTGGCGCTACGGAGAGTTTGATTCTGAGAATAATGTTTGTTTTGGAGAAGGTGGCGCGGGTCTTTTTTCAGATGGTAAATTAATTACTCGTATAAAATCTCCTTATGTTCAATATGTCATGGATCGCATGGTTGACTTTGGTGCTCCAAAAGAAATAGCTTATATTTCAAACCCACATTTAGGGTCTAATAAAATTCGATTACTCATTAATAAAATATCTGATTATCTTACAGGTGAAGGCTCTGAAATTTATTACAACACCAGAGTTGATGAGCTTCTCTATGAAGAAAAAGAAAGTGAAAAAAAAGTTATAGGCGTACTTCTTAATAATGGAAAAAAAATCTTCTCAGACAATGTAATTTTGGCAACAGGACATTCTGCAAAGGATGTTTATGCTCATTTGGCGAGAAAAAATGTATCGATGAAACATAAAGATTTTGCTGTTGGGGTAAGGATTGAGCACCCAAGAGAGTTGATTGATCAAATTCAATATGGTCTATATGCTGGGAAAGAAGAGCTGGGGGCTGCTCGCTATAGACTCTCGTATGAAGATCCTCATTCAAAAAAAGGAACTTATAGTTTTTGTATGTGCCCTGGAGGGTATGTTTTATCGTCGGGCACAGAAGCAAACGGAATTGTTGTTAACGGTATGAGTAACTATGCCAGAAACTCGCGATGGTCTAATTCGGCCTTAGTGGTATCTGTTAATAGCGGATTAGATTTTTCTAAGGAAAATATTTTAGCAGGTGTTGAATTTCAACAAGGTGTTGAGAAAAAAGCTTATGAAATATCTCGAACGCACGCTAGCGGCAAAGAATTGCCCTTTCAGACGCTCAAAGAGTTTTTGGATGGGAAGCTCTCAAATGATATTCTTCCAAAAACGTCAACTCCTTCTGGTATCGTAAGAGCTGATTTGCGCCAAATATTGCCGCCATTTATTAGTGATCATTTGCACAGAGCACTTTTGAAATTTAATCATCAGTTGCCTGGCTTTGTCTCAGATAAGGCAATTTTAATAGCTCCAGAGACTAGAACATCTGCACCACTTACAATTTGCCGCGATAAAGATTCGTTAGAGTCAACTAGTCATAGAGGACTCTATCCATGCGGAGAAGGGGCGGGACATGCCGGTGGGATAACTTCGGCCGCAGTTGATGGTATAAAAATTGTTATGGCCATATTAAAAAAAGAAAAAAATTTTGAAACAAAATTTATAAAGTAATATTAGGGAATTTTATTTATGCAACTTTTAAAAAGACAAAATCAACGGAAAATGATCTTGGTGATATTTTCAATGCTAGGCTTGGTTAATTCTATTTTTGCAAATTCGATTTTTTCATTTTTATCTAAAACATCTGCTTCGCTATCTTTTGTCGAGAGCCTATATGAAAAACCAGAGCTACTAGCACGGGCCAATATTGTAGATGGGTTTAATCTTCCACCGATGAGTTATATCAATAATTCTAGTCCTGCTATAAACGATCGTGGGGATGTGGCGTTTAAAGTATTAAGTATTGAATCAACTACTACCCAAGGCATTTGGGGAAAACTGCAGAGTGATCCTGCGGGAAAAATATTTATAACGGCTCCGGATGAGCGCTTCATTACTGAGCCGGCACTAAATAACAAGGGAATAATTGTTTTTAGCTTATATGACGAAGGTATTACTGATGGCCTATTTACATTTAATTTAGAAACATTAGAAGAAGAGCAAGTAATAGATCCTAAGGCTTATAATATCGTAAATTATACTTACCCACAGATCTTAGATAACGGGGACATCTATTTTAGAGCAACGACTGAAAAAAATGATCGCATTGTCTATAAATATTCTAATGAGACCTTGTCGTCTGTTTTTAGTGAAGGGCAAAATATTCAACTCAAGCCAGGTTTAAAAGGTACTTCAAGTTATATTTTTAGGCCAAGTTTTAATCAACAAGGCATAGGTGCTATGAAGCTTCGATTTGGAAAACGCTATGATTGGGGAGAAGATTTGATTGATGCTTTAGTCCTGACTATTCCAAATGGGCAACCTATTTCCAGAGTGATCGATATAGATGGGGATGAATATTCTCAATTTAAAGGCATTTCCAATACAGTTTCTCTGAATGAAAAATCAGAACTAACTTTTATCGGTTTTTTAGCTGATGGAAAAAAAGCAATTTATAAGAATACCGAATCAGAAACAATGAGGATTGCTCAAGAGGGAAGCCATGATATTCAGGAGATTGAGTATTTCTCACCTAGGATAAATGCTAATTCTGAAGTGTTCTTTCGAGCAAAGAATGGTGAAGGAAAAAGGGGTATCTATATCGCTTTTGAAGATCAAGTAATTCGCCTCATTGGAGAGGACGATGAAATTGAAACAGATTTAGGTAGAGCTCGTATTTTATGGAATAAATTTTATCCCGGTCTATCTGGAGAAATCGGCGTAAATAGCATGGGGGATCTCGTTTTTCATTGTCTTCTAGTTTCCAGCGAATCAGATAAAGAAATTGGTGCCGGTATAGTTTATTTAAAAAGAAAAAAAGATAAAATTATTGAATCCATAACTGTTACACACAAATAATTTAAAGTGAAAATAAGATGCTGCTTAAATCTAAAGATATAATAGAAAAAAAATATGACGTTATCGTAATTGGTGGTGGTCTGGGGGGATTAACACTTGCGAATAAATTGGCAAAAGAAGGCCGATCCATATTGCTTTTAGAAGCTCACAACAAGCTAGGGGGATTTGCCACCTGGTTTAGGCGACAAAGTGAAAATGCCAATGATGGAATGCATTTTTTTGATGTATCTTTACATGGATTTCCAGTTGGAATGATCAAAACCTGTAGGAAATATTGGAGTAAGGAAATTGCCGATCGCATCCATCAATTAAAATCGATCCGTTATATAAATCCTCAATTTGAAGTTGAGACTGATTTCACTAAAGAACATTTTTGTGAAGTATTAGAGGAAAAATTTAATATTCAAAAGAGCGTTGTCGATAATTTTTTTTCTGAATTAGCACAAATGAATTTCTATGATAATTCAAAGATGACAAATCGAGAGCTTTTTGAAAAACATTTTCCAGGAAGAGAGGACGTTACTAGGTTTTTACTTGAGCCCATCGTTTATG
>CAYWBR010000158.1:0-3514 GCA_964456675.1 uncultured Bacteriovorax sp.
CTCAAACAGACACAATATATAGTGAACGGCAAAGGTTTTATTTCCTATATATTGTGTTTTTAATGTATTTTTTTGATTTAAATTAATTTGTTAAAGTAGATGATTGAAGCTTTAAGTTTTTAAATATTAGATAGGTTAACAAAATAAGAGCGTAATAACTGCCCGATAATATTAACAACCTCAGAATGACCAAGTATTAGCATCAAGTTTAACAAGATGCTTTATCCATCGACGAACTTATAATTTTTTCTTTTTCTCAAGCCCCTCGGTTGATATCTTTGTCTTACACACAAACACATAAGACAAGACAAACATTCGCGAGGAGCCACTAATGAGCACAGAGCAACCAAAAAACCAAGTACAAAAAAAACCGGTATCCAATGATCCATTATTAGCACCAAACGATGATCGTTTTGTTTTATTTCCCCTAAAATATCATTCAGTTTGGGATTTATATAAAAAACACATGGCGGTTTTTTGGACGGCGGAAGAAATTGATCTTGCAAGTGATATCAATGACTGGGAAAAATTAAATAACGACGAAAGACACTTTATCTCTCACGTGTTGGCCTTTTTTGCAGCAAGCGACGGTATTGTAAATGAAAACTTGGCCGTTCGTTTTTACAAAGATATTCAAATTCCTGAAGCTAGATGCTTCTATGGTTTTCAAATCGCGATGGAAAGCATTCACAGTGAAATGTACTCTCTGTTAATTGATACCTACATAAAAGATTCAAAAGAGCGTGAGAAATTATTTCATGCAACAGAAAATATTGCAGCTGTTGCCAAAAAAGCTCAATGGGCCATGAAATGGATGAATTCAAAACAATCTTTTGCTCACCGGCTTATCGCCTTTGCAGCGGTTGAAGGCATTTTCTTTTCTGGCTCTTTCTGTGCGATTTTTTGGCTTAAAAAAAGAGGCTTAATGCCGGGGCTTTGCACTTCTAATGAATTCATCTCAAGAGATGAAGGGCTTCATTGTGAATTTGCTTGTCATATTCACTCGCTATTAACTAAAGAAGAACAGATTTCAAAAGATACAATTAGAGAAATCATCACAGAAGCTGTGGAGATCGAAAAAGAATTTATTGCCGATGCACTTCCAGTTTCACTTATTGGAATAAATGCCGAACTTATGAAACAGTATATCGAGTTTGTTGCTGATCATTGGCTAGCGTATTTAGGAGTTGATGCTGTTTATAAAACAGCAAATCCATTTGAATGGATGGAGCTTATTTCACTAGAGGGAAAAACTAACTTTTTTGAAAAAAGAGTTTCTGAATATCAACGTCCGGGAGTGCTTGCTGATAAAAATGATCAGTCCTTCACACTAGATGCTGATTTTTAATTTACGTTAAACACACACAATAGATAGACACACACAAACGGAGACTAACAGTATGTACGTCATCACTAGAAGTGGCGAAAAAGAGCCAGTAAAATTTGATAAAATCACGGAAAGAATTGACCAACTTTGTTTCGATTTAGACAGAACTTATGTGGACCCGATGAAAATTGCTAAGAAAGTAATCGAAGGGATTTACGATGGTATCACAACTAAAGAGCTCGATGGATTGGCGGCCGAAACGGCGGCTTACCTCTCGACTCAACACCCGCATTATTCCGTGCTAGCAGGAAGAATTGCAGTCTCAAATTTGCACAAAGAAACCAGAGGCTGTTTTTCTGAAAATATCAAGGCCATGTATAATTTCATTAACCCAATAACTGGTGAGCACTCTCCTCTAGTTGCTAAAGAGCTATTTGACGTAGTGGTTGCCAATGCGGAAATTTTAGACAAAACCATTGTTGATCGCCGCGACTATAACTACGATTTTTTCGGTTATAAAACTCTTGAGAAATCATACCTTCTAAGAATGAATGGTAAGATTGCTGAGCGCCCAGGCCAATTACTCCTTAGAGTCTCTTTAGGTATTCACTTAGAAAATATCGATGAAGCAATAAAAACTTATCATTTAATGAGCGAGAAATATTTCACTCACGCATCCCCTACTCTTTTTAACTCTGGAACTAATAAACCTCAATTATCATCCTGTTTTTTATTAATGATGAAAGATGACTCTATTGATGGAATTTATGAGACATTGAAACAAACGGCGCTCATCTCGCAATCAGCAGGTGGGATTGGGCTAGCGATTCATAATATTCGCGCCAAGGGATCATTCATAAAAGGAACAAATGGAACATCTAATGGAATTGTTCCGATGCTGAAAGTATTTAACGATACTGCTCGCTATGTGGATCAAGGCGGTGGAAAACGAAAAGGCGCATTTGCAGTTTACCTAGAGCCTTGGCATGCCGATGTTTTTGACTTTTTAGAGTTAAGAAAAAATACTGGAAAAGAAGAGTTAAGAGCAAGAGACCTTTTTTATGCGCTTTGGATTTCAGATTTATTTATGAAGCGAGTAGAATCTGATGGCATGTGGTCACTTTTTTGTCCACATGAAGCTCCAGGACTATTTGATACCTATGGTGCGGAGTTTGAGCGTCTGTATACAAGCTATGAAGAAAAGGGAATTGCCAAAAAAGTTATTCGGGCACAAGATCTTTGGTTCAAAATTCTTGAAGCACAAATTGAAACTGGTATGCCATTTATGCTCTATAAAGATGCGGCAAATGAAAAATCCAACCAGAAAAATTTGGGAACAATTAAATCTTCCAATCTTTGCACTGAAATTTTAGAATATACAGATAAAGATGAAGTAGCGGTATGTAACCTTGCCTCAGTAGCTCTAAATAGATTTATTGAAACTAAAGAAAACGGCGAAAAATCTTACGATCATAAAAAGCTTTTCGAAGTTGTTTACCAAATGACGGTTAATCTAAATAGAATTATCGATATCAATTACTACCCTGTAATTGAAGCGAAAAATTCTAATATGAGACATCGTCCAATCGGTCTTGGTGTTCAAGGTTTAGCAGATACATTTTTTGAATTAAAACTTAGTTTTGAATCAAAAGAAGCGCTAGAGCTTAACAACGATATTTTTGAGACAATTTATTTTGCAGCAGTTACTGCTTCAAAAGATCAGGCAAAATCATTCGGCAAGTATCAAACTTACGAGGGCTCACCTATGTCAAAAGGAGTTTTCCAGTTTGATATGTGGGGAGTAACTCCGAAGTCTGGTAGATGGGACTGGAAAGCTCTTAAAAACGAAGTTGCTACTCATGGAGTAAGAAACTCACTTTTAGTTGCACCAATGCCCACGGCTTCAACCTCTCAAATATTAGGCAACAATGAATGCTTTGAGCCTATTACTTCCAATATCTATGTAAGACGAGTTCTATCGGGAGAGTTTGCCATCGTAAATAAATACTTAGTATTTGATCTCATTCGCTTAGGATTGTGGAATGATAAAATGAGAAACGAAATCATTGCTAACAATGGTTCGATTCAGGCCATCGCTTCAATTCCAGATGAATTAAAAGCAATCTACAAGACAGTTTGGGAAATTAAACAAAGAGCGATTATCGACATGGCACAAGGAAGAGGTCC
>CAYWBR010000159.1:0-3387 GCA_964456675.1 uncultured Bacteriovorax sp.
AAGAAATATTTTTATCAGTAAAAGTTAAATCATTTGTAGAGAATTTTCCGGCAGACATGAAAAAATTAGAAAAACTAGAAATTCCATCGACTCTTTTTTTCGATGAGAGTAGTTTAGATGCCTATCGCGACTATTTTCCTTTAAATTATAAAGTATTCACTTTAGGAATCCAGTTTAATCATGTTAATTATATCCGCTCTAACGATTATGATACTTTTGTAAAAAATCAAGATGGTCGTTTGTATTTAGAAGAGATAAGTGGGGAGCATATTGATGTGGCCCTAGTAGAAGATAATAGTATCATTGATAATTTAAAAAAATCTCTTATTCAAAATAGGTTTAAAACTATTTTAAAAAATTATTCTGATTATCCAGTCATCTTATTAAATCAAGAGGCCATCATTCTTAACTTGCCAAAGTTTACGGCAGAGCAAATTGCAAAGCATCCTCTATATGGAGTTTCAGCTGTTGAGTTAGAAAAGCAACTTGATGAATCTCTAAATGATCATCAGAGATTCAAATCGAAATTTATTTTGCATGTTTCAACTGAGACGTTAAATGATAATGCTGCCTTTGAAGCGATGAAAAAATTTATCACTAAAAAGAAAAAAGAAGGCTTTAAGTTTAGAGCACTAAATAATATTAAAATTGATAATTAAGGCCTAATGAATAGCCCTTTGAGTTCCAATTTGTAACGGCATCTGAATTACCGTATTCGAGATGGAGCGAGACAATTTTATATTCAATTCTTGCTGATGTATAAAGCGAATCTCCCCAGATCCCATCTTCTTTAAAGCGATTTAAATTGGTACCGATTGATGCCCGTCCTGAAGAATACTGATATACGTATTCAATTCTTGGACCCACTGACATAAAGCTTTTTGGGGACCAGTAGTCAGCATTTTCAAATTTATGGTCAAAATATTCTGCGGCACTTCCAACAAGAAACCAATGAGTGGCATCGTTTAAGAGCACATACATATATTCAAACTCGCTACGCTTTTGAAGGTTTGTGTCTTCCACACTTCTTAAATTCAAATTCAATTTTAAGCGATTGCTATCTATTATTTTTAATCCCGAAAAATTTACAAAGTCAGTCATGTAGAATTTAGCTACAGAGCCAAGAATGGGAGCATCAACGCTTAAAGATTTATGAGCGTATTGAAGATGGATAAATGTTTTTTTCTCTTCTTGATCAAAATTGAACTTTACTCCGTAATTCATTCTCTGGGAGCCATTTGAAGAGCTCACTCCTATGTTGGGAGTGATATTGTTGAAAACATAATTGTAATCAAGGTTTTGATAGATTTTTGATCTATTTGTATCCTCTCTTTGATTTTTTATATGGGCGTAGCTTAGATTATTTTTTTCATGATTTAATTCTAAGAGGTATTTGTCTAACTTCATTGAGTCAGCGTCTTTGTAGTGGGTGGTGTTCACCTTAACTTTGGCCTCTACCTGGTTTAGAGAAATTAAGGAAGCTAGGACTAACATGCTCAATGCTTTCATTTGCACCTCAAAATAAACGACGTAGTTATATTCTAAACAAAATGCAGTTTATTACAATTGTTCCCTGATTTAACAAATTAGAAGTTGACCTTTTTAGTTTTGCAATTAAACTTTTGCCATCTCATTTTACGGAAGAAGAAATGGCAAAAAATACATTGATCAAGGGATTTTGGTCGGATGGACTTGGAAATAATCAAGATCTGCAGTTAGATCTTTTAAACTTAGTATCTGACAAGGACATTTATGCGTTGGCATCTCTGCCATCGAGAGAGTCTAAAACTAGGAAAGTGCGAACTAGTAGAGCTCATGAGCTAGAATCTTCAAAAAAAGATAATCTCTTAAGCTTTCAGTATTCAGGTAATCTTGATCCAGATAAAAATTTCGAAAAATTTATTGTCTCTACTTCCAATCAAAATGCTAAAAACGCTGTGAGTGAGTTTTTAAAAGAAGCGAATAAAGATTTTCATATGCTTTATTTGATGGGCACTAGTGGAGTGGGTAAGAGCCATTTACTTCATGCTATTGGAAACGAACTTATGACAAATAGGCAGTCGTTTTATTTAAGTTCTGCAATTCAAGCATTTTCAGAAGAAAGTAGTATAAGCGTACTAAAAAAATATTCTCATATTCTAATCGATGATCTTGAAGACCTAGAGTCTAGTCCCGATAGACAAAAAATTCTGTGCGAGCTTCTTGATCTTGCGATGGCCAAAAAACTAAAAATCATTATGACTGGTTCAAAATCAGTTTCAAGTATTAAGGGGCTTGAGGTTCGGTTGGTGCAAAAGCTTAAGGCCGCAATAAGCTTTGAGATAAAGGCCATGGATTCAGTTTTAGCAAAAAAATATATTCAGAAAATAATCAATGATCTTGGCCCAAGCGAATTTTCATTAAGCCAAAAGCATTTCGATTCACTTTTAAGACAAAGGCCATTGAATAGTTACGTGATCGCCGGTGAGTTATCAAAGTTATCGAGCGTATCAAAGTTTCATTTAGATGGTTGTGCAAATGAGGATGTTGGTAGTGGTGAAGATTTCGCACAGGAAAGTGATCAAGACAGCTTCATTGATTACGAGAAAAAAATTCTGGAAGAAATAATCGATCATTTGGCAGCGGAGTATTCAATTGAGCGAGAGAAAATTCTATCAAATCGTCGCGAAAAAGAATTCTCAGAAGCCCGCCACATGGGGATGTATCTTTTTAAAGAAAAGCTTGGGCTAAGCTACAACCAGATCGGAAAATTTTTTGCCAAGGACCATTCGACGGTTATCTATGCGGTTGACAAAATTCGCCGCAAAATTCGCACAGAGCGCGGAATAAGAGAGCGCAATGTTCTTATGCGGATTCAATAGTTAGTTTTTTCTAGTAAAAGCACTGAAATTTCACAAATTCTGCAAAATAAAGTCTGAACTTTACCCTTACGTATCCAAGATTTGATGCTATATTGTAGGTAGCAATCTATTCGGGGGTGCCCTGGTTTCGACGGGGAGTACTGACGTTTAGTGGGCGTGTCCAGGTTGATCACCACGGTCCTGGTAAAAAGGGGATCAAAAATTAAATGCTGAATCTAACGATTACGGCTACGCTCTAGCTGCTTAATTAATTTAAGCCTAGGTGTTGCGGAGGCTACTGCCAATAAAAACAAGTGTAGCAACAAGGTTGTCTCACCTTAACGGGGCAAGTGAGTAGTCGGGAGTGACACTTTAAAATCACCGAGCTTGTAGATTCACGAATCTTCTAGACTTCGTTTTGAGTCGATAATTCAAAACTACACACGTAGTCCGCTTTACTGATGATTCTTCGGACGTGGGTTCGATTCCCACCACCTCCACCAAATTTCTCCCACTTATAGTTGAGATGAGCCAGCCCCCTTTAAAA
>CAYWBR010000160.1:0-3131 GCA_964456675.1 uncultured Bacteriovorax sp.
ATCCGTTTTAAAAATTCACCGCTATACTCTAAAGCATCGGAAATTTCTCTTTCCATCATTTCATCAATTGTGTATTCGAGGGCAAAACGTTGTTGGTTCACCAGTTTTGTCATTTGTGAAGACGTTGAGGAAGCTGCGGCATTTGATAGAATTGGGCCAGGTCCAAAATTGTCCATAACATTACTTGCAATCAGAGGAACTTCTTGCCCGTTGCTATTAGATGACGGCTGATAATAATTATCGTTTCGAGGCATATAGTTTGTTTGCACTTGGCCTTGGTTGAGTGAATTCAAACTAGCTCTTAAACTAGATGCAGATGTTGAAAGTCCAAAATCACGATTGAATCCACGTGCTTCATCGTATCTTTTCCTTTTAACAGGGTCAGACAAAATAGAGTAAGCCTCATCGATCATTTCTAAAATATTACGGCATTCCTCTTGGGACATAAGTGAATAAAGCGCAAGCGAGTCGTTTGAATATGCTTGCTTGGCCCTTTGGTACGAATGGTAGATTTCTTCTGATCTAGCATTTGCCGGAATTTCTAAGATCTCATAATAATTCTTTGTTTCGTTCATAGTGCTCTCTAATCCTTAAAGACCATATATAGATATATTTTAATTTATATTTAATAATCGATGAATGATACGATCAAAATTATTAACCAGTGTTGAGTTAGGAAATTCCATCAAAAGAGGCTTTCTCTTCTTCACACTTTGCCAAACAGTAGCATCGTAATCAAGATACCCAATATAGTCTAAATTAATCCCAAAGTACTTTTTAGATATAATTTTCATTGAAAAACCAATATCAATGTCTGCTTGAGTTCTTACTTGGTTGATGACTAGCTTCGGGGAGAGTTTGTTGATCTCTGATTTTAACTTCATTCCCATACTCGGATTAATTTCAATAATTCTATTAATGAGATCTGCTGGAGTAGAGTTTTGAGATAGTTTGGCATTCATGGCCTGGTCGATAAGTGGTCCAATTTCCAAAAGCTCTTCGGCCATTTTTAGTTTTCTATGATAAACCGATTTAATGAAGCGGTATGAGTTTTCAATTGAAGTTGGTTCGGGAAGTGTTGTGATAATCCCACAATCTGCTGAGATGAAAAAATCTATTGTATTGGTAGTTGTACCTGCACCAAGATCTAAAATGACATAGTCACAATTAAGCTCAGCCAGTTGTGATAGTAATTTTGCTTTATGCATTTGTTTTAAATTAGCTATGCCCAAGTCATCTTGTGCGCCTGAAATAATAAACAAATTATTAATAGCAGTAGGGGTTAGTAGTTCATTTAGACTTCGAACTTTTTTAGAAAGATAGTCGGATAGTGTTTTATCTGGAATTGGAACGCCTAAGCACGTATGAAGATTGGCCCCACCCAGATCCAAATCGATGGCCACCACTTTGTAGCCCATTAAGGCCAGACAAATAGATAAATTGGCGGTGACTAAACTTTTTCCTACTCCACCTTTTCCACCGCCAACCGCCCATACTTTTGGCTGATTTGAAGGGGTAGTTTTTGTGTGATATTGATTAGTTATATCATTAATATTATCAAACGTCGTCAAGAGTTCGTCCTTGTCTACACAATCCTCCTCAATGAGGATCAAACATATTATATGAAGAAAAAACAAGAATGTAAGGGAAAAGTTACTAATTACTTGATTTAATTGAGTGGATAAAGCCTGTAATTAATGCACAACGGTTTACATGAGTGCAAGACTCCATTAATCTAACCTTGTATCAGCCACTTGTGTGGCTTACCCGATGATTTCGGTTTATTAACTTGTCCAAGGATTTTAAATGTTGTCATCTTTAATTCATCAAGTGAGGATTACTTCACCTTTTAGAATGAGAAACGACCTGCACTTAGTACGAAAAATATGGCATATCGCAACAGGTCTTTCCGGGCTTATTGTATATTATGCAACTGACTACACCCTTCAATCTGTCGCAAATTCCCTTTTAATTTTTTCTTTAGTAGCCTTTCTTGTTGAATTTTTACGTTTAAGAAACGAAAAAATGAATCTATTTTTAATGTCGATTATGAGACCCTTTATGCGTGAGTCGGAAAAAACCTCTGTTTCCGGGCTTCCATTTTACGCTCTTGGGGTAGGGCTGACTCTAACACTTTTTCCAGAGAGAATAGCAATTCTTTCAGTTTTATTTTTAGTCTTTGCTGATCCCATTGCCTCTGTTTTTGGAATTTTATATGGAAAAGATAAGATTTTACCAAACAAATCACTGCAAGGAACTCTTGCTGCTTTTACTGTTTGCTATGCTATTACATTAGTCTATGGAATGAGATTTTCTAATCCTAACATCAACCTTCTATGTTTTTCTTTATTGGCCGGAGTTGTTGGATCATTTTCAGAGCTTTGCTCTCGCTATATAGATGACAATTTATCAATACCGGTAATATCTGGAACAATTTTATACTTAATTAATACATACTGGATTCACGTTTTCTAAAAAGCCACTTCGGTGGCTTTTTTCTATTTTGTCATTAAGTTCTCATCACCACAATAAGACTCGCCACGAGATTTTTCTTCACTTGAATAATTGTAGTATAAACTTCCACCAGTGCTATTATTAGGTGCCTTAATTGTGTTAATCACATCGTTTGCAACCTCTGGAGCAATCATTGTGCATCCCCAACTCATTGCATATGAATTGGGACGATAATTTACGTTTGGTTTTTCTTCATCACTTGAAAGAGTAGTTGGATCCATTCCTGGAAAAGCATGCATGATTACAGCTCTGGAATATGCCTTATCGTTCACGCCTTGCTGAAGACCATGAAGTTTCATAGAAAAAGTCCAGCGTTGTTTTGGATCAGAGGAGCCATTCACTCTTGAGCCCGTGATAAAAAATCCACGAGGTGTTGCGTAGGAGCTTTCTTTGTTTGACGTAGCAACGTCATCTGCCGTACTTTCTGGCACTCCGTTTTTTCCTCCAATTCCGTGACCCGAAAAATATGATTTAACTAACCCTGTTTCTAGATCAAGAACAAACATTCGGGATTTCAATGAACTCTTATTTAAATCATTAATGGTAATATAGCGTTGATTTTGAATTTTAATTCCTTTACTTCGCGATGGATCCCCGGCTGCTTTAAAATTTACACT
>CAYWBR010000161.1:0-3127 GCA_964456675.1 uncultured Bacteriovorax sp.
TCTATACCTCTGGTACTACGGGCAAGCCAAAGGGTGTGGTGCATACGCATAGCGGCATACTCCATGAATATTTGACAACCAAATGGGTGTTAGATCTACGCAAAGACGACGTCTACTGGTGTACCGCTGACCCAGGCTGGGTGACAGGTATTGTGTACGGTATTTTAGGACCATGGATGCTCGGAGTAACGATGGTAGTACACGCGGGACGCTTTGATCCTGATGTCTGGTACGGACTCATCCAAAAGCACAAAGTTACTGTATGGTATACCGCACCAACAGCCATCCGCATGCTCATGGCCAAAGGAGATGACAAGGTCAAATCGCATAACCTTTCAACCCTCAGACACCTCTGTAGTGTAGGAGAACCACTCAATCCCGAAGCAATTCGTTGGGGGATGAAGGTCTACGGCAGACCATTTCATGACACATGGTGGCAGACGGAGACTGGTGGCATGATGATGGTCAACTTTGCTGCAAATGATATAAAGATTGGTGCCATGGGCAAACCCTTCCCAGGCCTAGAAGCAGGAATCGTCGATGACGATGGCAATCCCATAGAGGATGGCAAAGAGGGAAACCTGGCATTTCGTCCAGGCTGGCCATCAATGATGAATACCGTCTGGCAAAATCAGAAAAAGTACGACAGTTACTTTATAAATAATTGGTACATCTCAGGTGACCATGCCTGGAAAGACAAAGATGGATACTATTGGTTTATCGGCAGGGCAGATGATGTCATAAAAACCAGTGGTGAGCGCGTCGGACCTTTTGAAGTAGAGTCAGCACTCGTAGAGCACCCAGCCGTAGCTGAGGCAGGAGTCATAGGCAAACCCGATGAGGTACGTGGTGAAATAGTCAAAGCATTTGTGGTACTGCGAGAGCCGCAAAAGTATCTCACACAGGAGACCAAGGACAAGCTTATCGCAGAGCTTCAGGAGTACGTCAAAAAGCATCTGGCAGGCCATGCTTATCCTAAGGAGATATCTTTTATAGATAAGCTGCCAAAGACCAGATCTGGCAAAATCATGCGCCGTATCCTGAAGGCTCAAGAGATGGGTCAACCCATAGGTGATACATCTACACTTGAAGAGTATTAGGTTATAGTGTATTACTACATACATATCCTGCCTAAATACATGGGATATGCGACGAACAGAAATAGGTAATACCTCAGAAATACCAAAACCAAAGCTGCTCGTTTTATGTGATAGAGATGATACTATTACGGAGGATCCAGGTTGGTTTGGGAGAGATATGCATTGGGCAAGCCAAACAAAACTTGTACCTCAAACAATTCAGTTTCTGAAATATTTACAACAAAGATTTGATATATCTCTTGTGGTTGTTAGTAACCAAGCAGGTGTAGGGCTCTCTCTTTTTGATTCATTCCGTGTCGATATGGTAAATAGGTATATTGATATGTTATTGCGAGCAAATAGGTTAGAGGTTAAACATTGGATATATGAGCCGGACCTAGATCAGGAATATGTTCAGAAAAAGTAAAAAGAATATACCACAAAAGGAAAAGTATTTCCTGATATTCCACACGAAAATATTCGATCTGTCCCGATGCGGAAGCCGTATCCTAGCATGGGATATTATGCCCTTTCGTTGTTAAATAAAATGCCAGAAGATTTTCACGGTGCTATTATGATAGGAGATAGAGAAGATGATATGAATTTTGCGTTAAATTTTGGACACAATGTGCATTTTGTCGGTGTTTTGGATGAACAAAAAGGTAAAGTGCGCAAATCAACAGATCAATTAGTGCAAGAATTTAATAGTTTTACAATTTCTACACCGCAATTAAAATGGATTGCGTAGAACAGGAGGATTATGCTAAACGTAGACTCACTTAATCAATACTCCCACTCCAAAATACTTACCATTGATGAAGCCGCCAAGAGTATCGCTAGCGCTCGTGCTGCTGGCAAAAAAGTCGGTATGTGTCATGGAGGGTTTGACCTCATGCACCCTGGGCACGTCAAGCATTTTGAGTCTGCCAAATCACTTTGCGATATCCTCTGTGTCTCTGTCACAAGTGACAGATTTGTCGCAGACCGCAAAGGCCTCGGCCGACCTATCTTTACTGACAAACTTCGAGCATACATGATCGCAAACCTATCAGTCGTCGACTTTGTCGTCATCAGTGATTTCAAAAAAGGTGTGGAGGTTATAAACGCCCTCAAGCCTACATATTATATAAAAGGCCCAGATATGATCGGCAAAACCACACCGGGGATTATCGCCGAGCGTGAAGCTATCAAAGCTGTTGGAGGAGAGGACAAATATACTAATGACCCACCATCTTCAACGACAGCCATTATTGAATACATAAAAAAAGAAGTCAAAGACGTAAAGCTTTTGGTAGTACTTGATCGTGATGGCACGCTCATTGAGGACACCGGATTTGTAGGCCAGGGAGAAGACTGGCAGGAAAAGATAAAAATGAATAAGCCAGTCATTGACGTCCTTTCATTTCTCAAAACAAAATATCGATCTACCTTTGTCGTCGTCTCAAATCAGGCAGGAATAGCGCGAGGACTCTATGATCACGTGCGTTGGCAGGCTATAAATGAAATGATTGCAGAAAAAATCAAACCCCAAGGAGTTACCATAGCCTCCTGGCAGTGTGCTCCTGATGTCGATACTGAGTATGCCAAAGCACATCCAGAGGTATCGTGGGATCCCAAGCATGTGAAAAAGGAAACCACGCGTAAACCCTCTACAATGCTTGTCACAGAAGCTCTAATGGAAGCCAAAAAGGAGCTGAACGGATTTACAGGAGTACTCGTCTTTGGTGATAGGTCAGAGGATGAAGAACTTGCCAAAAACCTAAAGGCGGGATTTATCGATGTAAAAGGTAAATCCTACGACCAAATGCGCTCCATGGTGGACATGTTCGCCGTCAGTGTGGCTGCAGGGGTGTAAAGGCTTTACAGTAATTTAATAAACCCAAATATGCGTATCGTCATCCTGAGCTCGCCCGCCTTGCCGTCGAGGCAGGTTTCAGGATCAATTGGGAAATGTATTGAAAATTAAAACGTAAACACCAGTGTGTACTCTCCCAGTGGCTCTGAAGTATTGTCTATAGCTTCTTGAATACTAGTGGTCTTGACTGATT
>CAYWBR010000162.1:0-2889 GCA_964456675.1 uncultured Bacteriovorax sp.
GAATACAAAGAAAGTCAGGAAGAAATTGACTTAAAGGCACAAATTGATGCTATTGTATTGCCTGAAATTACACCAGTAAATATTGACGACTTAAAAGCACAGAAACTTGACTTGCAGATTAAAATTGATGATTGTAAGAAATTGCTCAACAATAAAGAGCAGATAGACAAAATCAATGTTCGTATCAAAGAACTGAAAGAACGTGAAAAGGAATTAGCACAAATGATAAGTGACGTAGAAAAAATTGAATTTGTGGTTTCTAAGTTTACGAATGCAAATATTGAAGAATTGGATAAAAGACTGAAAGCATTATTTCCACAGGTTAGTTTTAAATTATTCAATACTTTGATTAATGGCAATACCGAACCTTGTTGTGAAATTTTATTAGATGGAATACCATTTAGTAGTGCAAATTCAGCATCAAAGATAAATGCGGGATTAGCGATTATAAATGTGTTATGTGACCACTATGGACTATCACTACCTATTATAGTTGACAACAAAGAAAGTATCAATAATCCGATTAAGTGTAAGTCGCAGACTATCTTTTTATCGGTAGGAAAAGAATCAGTATTAACAGAAGTAAAATAAAAGTCAACAAAGACTATAAAATGGAGTTCTTGCCACTACCTTTTTATTAAAGAATACGAATGCTTTTATTAATTTTTCTCTTTAGGTAGTGGCTATTTATAACAACAATTAATCACAATATAAATTAAACAAAATGACAGCGAATAAATCAGCAGAAAACAAACAGCAAGTGGCAGTCCTACAAAAAAATATTGCCGACCAAGTTCTTGACAGAATAAACGCATTCCAAGAAGCAGGGCAATTAAAACTGCATCCTGATTATCACGCCGGCAACTCATTAAAGGCTGCATGGCTTGTATTATTAGAAACAAAAGACAGAACCGGAAAGCCGGTATTAGAATCATGTACAAAAGAAAGCATTGCTTATGCTTTGCAAAAAATGATTGTTTTGGGTTTGAATCCAATTAAGAAACAGTGTGATTTTATCGCTTATGGTGAAACCCTAACTTGTCAGCCTGAATACTCTGCAAATGAGATGTTGGCTAAAAGATATGGAATGAAGTCAATATTTAAAAAGGTTGTTTACAAAGATGATGATTTTGAAGATGGCGTAGATGAAAAAGGAAGAACAATCATTGTAAGACACAAGCCATGCTCATTAGATAAAAGATTAGCAGAAAATATCATTGGTGCTTATGCCACAGTAGAAATGGAAGATGGCGAAGTATATTCTGATGTAATGACTATGGAGATGATACGCAAATCTTGGGAACAAGGTGCAACAAAAGGTAATTCTCCGGCACATAAAAATTTTACAGACCAAATGTGTTTAAAAACAGCTTCTAACCGTATAACAAAGGGTATTATCAGAAGTTCTGATGATGGCGCATTATTTACAGAAGATAATGAAGTAAGAAATTCACCCGAAAGTGCTGTTTCTAAATTAGAATCTGCCAAAGCAAACGCATCTATAACCGCAGAAACAATATCTTTTGAAGAAGCGGAAACACAGCAAGAACCGGTAAATGATGCAAACGCTTTAACCGAACAAGAAAAGGCTGAAATTTTAAAAGAAGAAGCTGAACAACAAGATTTATTTGCGAAAAAATAAAACGAGAGGTTGATGCATGAGGAATTAAAGTAGAGGTACTTGTCTTGCCTTAATAGATTGACCTTAATAAGTCAACGTCATGCGGACTCTTGTTTATAATAAAAAAGTTTAAATGCAACTAACTGTATTATCATCGGGTTCAAAGGGCAACTGTTACATTCTTGAAAGCAGTACAGGAGAAAGATTAATCCTTGAAGCAGGTGTTAATTTTAATGAAGTAAAAAAGGCTATAAATTTTGAAGTAAATACAGTTGTCGGATGTTTACAAAGTCATATTCATTTAGATCATTTTAAGTACGTCAGAGATTTTTTAAGAGCAGGAATTAATTGTTATACCACGCCTGAAACCATAGAGAAAAGTGCAATAAAACATCATAGACTGTATTCAATGGAAACTAAAAAAACATATCATATAGGCAGTTTTAAGGTAATTGCTTTTCACGCCATACACGATTGTGAGTGTTATGGATTCCTGATTAATCATGTAGAGTGTGGTAATCTACTTTTCGTTACAGACAGTAGTTATATTCCACACAAGTTTCCCGGACTGAATAATATTCTAATAGAAGCCAATTATTCGCTTGAAAAGGTAATGAATGATACATACAAGGATAGTACTAAAAACTTCCTTACAAAGCGAGTTATTGAATCACACATGAGTGATAAAACTTGTTGTGAAGTGTTACAGGCAAATGATTTGACCGCAGTAAATAATATCGTGCTTATTCACTTATCCGATAGAAATTCTGATGCTATAAAATTCAAGCAGACTGTATCTGATTTGACAGGCAAGACAGTTCATATTGCAGATAAAGGATTGAGTATAAACTTTTCAAAATATCCGTTTTAATGACAACAACATCACCAATTAAAATGATTTACTCTGACAGCGTAGGAAGCCTTAAAGTGCTTCATACAGGCGAAGTGGTACTAAACCTTAACTCTGAAAATAGAGTGCGTAAATTAGGGTTTATGAAAGAAAATGAGAAAGGTATCATGTCGTACTATAAACACGAAAAAGAAAAGGATGTTTTCAGAAAGACAAACGCTTGGAGTTTAAATTGGAATATTATCCAGTATTTGCCATTTCCGAATAGTATGATTAATATTAAGTCAGAAAATGGTATTTACCGGATTACAAAAGAAAAGGCGTTAGAATGCGGTGAATTTATGTTTTTTAAGAAATCAGGAATTGAGAAGAAGATTTATGTGAGTAAGGTATTTTGGGGATTTGAGGGATTATAACG
>CAYWBR010000163.1:0-2739 GCA_964456675.1 uncultured Bacteriovorax sp.
TCTCGTGCGCGAACTCGTCAGTGCCCGGCTCAAATAGTATGCGGATCCGGATGACCATCCGGGGAGAGGAAGCCTTGCGTGGGCTTTCTTCTTTTTTTCTCCGTAGTGTCATTCGTGAGACACTCACGCGTTCCCATCCATCGGTCTTCGATACGGAGCGAACCGTCATCCTCGATGTCGCTTGTGTTTCCGATACCGAGATCGCGAAACTGAACGGGGACTATCGGCGCAAGCAAAAGCCGACCGACATTCTTTCGTTCGGGACATTCGATGGGCCGAAGGCCGTCCTCGCTGCCCCTCTGGGGAGCATCGACCTCGGTCAGATCGTGCTCTCGCCGGATTTTATCGCTCGTTCGGCCGATGAGGATGGTGTATCATGGAAGCGCGAGTTCACGTATGTATTTTCGCACGGCGTTCTCCACCTGGTCGGTTTCGATCACGAGGAGCGGATGTTCGAAATCCAGGATGACGTGACGGACGCACTCGCACCGGTCACCACTTAAAAGAAATAGATTTCCATGCGCAAGTTTTTCCGCAGTTTCCGCCACGCGTTTTCCGGCATCGCCTATGCGATCCGCGAGGAACGCAATTTCCATTTCGAAGTCGCGGTCGCTCTCGCGATCGCCTTTTTTGCCTGGTACTTGCCACTTTCCTCCGATGAGCGCGCCATCCTCGCGATCGTCTGCACGCTCGTCCTGGCGCTCGAACTCGTGAACACGTCCTTCGAGCGTATGCTCGACATGATGAAGCCACGCGTGCATCCCTATGTGAAGGTGATCAAGGACCTCGTCGCGGGATCGGTCCTCATTGCGGCCGCTGGCGCACTCATCGCCGGACTCCTCATCTTCCTCCCACATCTCCCCATCCGCTAGCTGGTGGCAGGCATCTTTCTCTTCCTGTATAATGAGCCGCATGAGCGTTTGCTCCGCTCTGCGCTCTTTTGGCGCTTTCCAATACCTATGGCGAAATCACATCACACTGTCGGCCTCGATATCGGCTCGGCGACCGTTCGTGCGGTCATCGCTGAATTGCCGCATGACGACGGACCATTGAAAGTTGTCGGCGTCGGCACCGTCCCATCGGTCGGTATCCGTCGCGGCATCGTCGTCCAGCCGGAAGAGGTGGCCAAGTCCATCAATAGCGCCCTCGAATCCGCCGAACGCATGGCTGGGGCCGCTGTCGATGCGGTCGCCTGCTCGGTCTCGGGGGCCGATCTTTTTGCGACCTCGGCCATCGGCGTCATCGCGGTCGGCAAGGCCGATGGCGAGGTGACCGAAGACGACCTCACCCGTATCGTCGAAGAGACCCAGGCCCGCACTGTCCTCGGGCCCAACAAAGAAATTCTCCATGTCGTCCCGCAGCACTACCGTCTCGATGATCAGGGCGGGATCAAGGATCCGGTCGGCCTGAAAGGCGTTCGGCTCGAGCTCTCGAGCCTCGTCATCGGGACGGGGAGCAATCATTTGAAGAATCTCATTCGCTCACTCGAACTCGCGGGCATCTCCGCCCACCATTTCATCGCCGAACCGCTCGCCTCAGCCGAAGCCATCCTCACCCCGAAACAGAAAGAGCTCGGCGTCGTCATCGTGAATATCGGCGCCAACACGACCTCGCTTGCCGTCTTCGAAGATGGCGACCTCCTCCACCTGGCGGTGTTGCCGGTCGGCGGTAGTCACATCACGAACGACATCGCCATCGGTCTCCGGACATCGATCGACGTCGCCGAAGCAGTGAAGCTCCAGTACGGTCACGCGATTCCGATAGAAGTCGGCAAGAAAGAAGCGATCCCTCTTTCGGAATTTGATTCGCAAGAGAGTGACGAAGTTTCGCGCCATCATGTTTCCGAGATCATCGAAGCGCGGCTCGAAGAAATTTTCCATTACGTGAACCTCGAATTGAAAGCGATCAATCGCGAAGCGCTGCTCCCGGCGGGTGTCATCCTCACGGGCGGCGGCATCCTCGTGCCGGGTGCGGTGGAACTCGCGAAGAAGCTCCTCCGTTTGCCGGCGCAGATCGGCTACCCGAAGCCGCTCGGCGGTATCCTCGATCATGTCGATGGTCCGGCGTCTGCTACTGTTGTCGGCCTGCTCCTCCTCTCACTCGAAGAGGGGAATACGGACGGCCGCTTCTCGTTCGGCGGAGCCTCGCAATTTTTGAACAAACTACCCGGTGATTGGGGGGACACGCTGGGCAAGGCCAAAGGCCTATTCAAGCGGTTTCTGCCGTAAGGAGTTCTTTATCCCGTTAGATTGGGACCCGAAATATACGGCTGCATAATTTGTCCCGATTGGTGGGATAAACCCTCGTGTCAAGGGGCTTTTCCGTGCCCAATCTAACGGGATTGACACCCCGCATTTCCGCGTGATAGAGTGGTTCATCAAGCGCTCGCCCGGGTGGTGCTCGTTTCTCTCCACTGGCGACCGCGGGATGTTTTTCTAACTAGGCGACTGATAGTATTTAGAGCCCGTATGGCCGAGATCAAACCCGACATCGAGACATTCGCAAAAATCAAAGTTGTTGGTGTTGGTGGTTCGGGAGGGAACGCGATTTCGCGGATGATCGATGCCAAGATCAAGGGCGTTGAGTTCGTCGCCATCAACACGGATGCGCAGGCGCTCCATCATAGCCGTGCTCAGGAGAAGATCCACATCGGCAAGAACCTGACCAAGGGTCTCGGTGCCGGTATGAATCCCGAGATCGGTCGCCAAGCCGCCGAAGAGAACCGCGACGAGATTCAGG
>CAYWBR010000164.1:0-2715 GCA_964456675.1 uncultured Bacteriovorax sp.
TGGCCGAATATACCCCACTGAAACGGATACCAGTATTTGCCTCGCTTGCACGTCGAAGTGCCCTTCTGACGCTTTGGGGAGGATGCCTACTAATCAAAAGATCGGTGTTTGAGGCGCTCGGAGGATTTGATGAGCGGTTTTTCCTGTGGTTTGAGGATAGTGACCTGACTCGGCGTCTCCTCGATGGGGGATATCGACTGACATATACCCCGGCATTAGAGATATCTCATACAGGTGGATCGACATTTGTCCATCTGAATGACCATGAAAAGCGACGGATATTTTTCACATCTGCTTTCATCTACGCCCGTAAACATTGTTCGCTCATGACCCAAGCGGTGGTAAAACTACTCCAGATGCGATATGTGTCCTAATTTTTCTTGCGATTGAAGATGACGGGGATGCACAGAGCGATGGCGAGGAAACTAACATACGCAATATTCACATGCATGAACTGCTCTAGCCCCGGGTGACTGATCCAAATAGCCGCGGCGTACAGACCAACACTTGCGAGTGCCAATGCCGGTAAGCGTGAAACACGCACCATGTGGCCATTGATCACATGAGTGAGGGTAGCTACAGCGATACCATAGAGTCCAGAAAAACCGAGGTAAGGCAAAATTGGGATAAACTTTGCGCCAAACAGTTTCCCAAAGAAAAATGTCCCGAGTGTCGCATATGCGAAATATGCAGGTATGATGAGAGCGAGCAGCCCTACGAATAGTCGCATGAAATACTTCATCTGCAAACGGGGATCTGCTTTGGCGGTATTTTGATATACGTAGTTGATGCCTATGATTGGGCCAAGTGCGATAAAGATGACCTTTGAGAGGAATGACCACGAGGCATAGAGTCCGGCATCAGTTTTTGATAGTATCTGCCGGGCGAGGATCACATCGATGTTGGAGATGAGAAGCATGGTGCCTGAGGAGATGACAACTGAGAGAAACATACTACTCCGTAATACACGACTAAGAGAGCTAATGCTTAATTTGTGGGTCATCGATGAACGTGGCGTTGCATTTTTCAAGATCATATATCCTAGAAATACGGTGACGGCTGCTCCAAGACATTGAAAAAGGAGGGGGACGGCAGTTGTTTTGAGGGTAAACCAGACGATGAGAATGACCCCCAAAAACCTGATGCATGAGTTGATAAAACTAACAATGCTCGACTTGATGATGATCCGTCTCCCCACGAGTATCGCGTTGATACACAGAGACAAGAGAGAGAGAAATAAGCTGGGAGCCAGGAGCATCACCGAGCTCAACTCCAACTTCAGAACATGAGAGAGGGGAGTAGAAAACGCGATCACCAGCATACTGGTGCCGGCCGCAAGTATCCCTAAGCGGGCGAGGTACGTCTGTAGGATATAAAAATACCTATTGTCTTTATCGATGTCTTGGGCTGTCCGCTGAGTGACGTAGGTTGCGCAGATGCTGATGGGAAGAGCAAGCAGTGCGATGTATGAGTTGAATGCAGTGATCTCGCCGAGTCCTGTAGGTCCGAGGATCCGCGCAAGGAGAAGTGTGGTGAAATAGTTGATGATATTGGAGACGTTGGAGAGGATCGTATTGCTGACACTATCCTTGACGATCTGAGTTGTGGAGAGATGTTTAAGTCGGGTGTAGAAAGTACGCATACAGCAGTTTTGATTGTACCGGTTTTTTCAACTAAACGACATGCAAAACTACATGACGAGGAAGAAACAAGTAGATCCAAAAACCAAATCGACTGAGCTTGATTATTTTATGCTCAGTCGCTTCATATCCTCATCAACCATCATCTCGATCAAGTCCTTGAAGTTGGTTTTGGGCTTCCAGCCAAGCTTTTCCTTGGCCTTGATCGGGCGACCGAGTAAGAAAGGCACCTCAGCTGGTCGCATATGTGCAGGATCGATTTTCACATATTTTTCCCAATCGGTGATACCTACATGTTCAAATGCTACCTTGACCATGTCAGTGACCGTATGACCCTCACCTGTTGCCACGACGTAATCATCGGGCTCTTTGGCTTGGAGCATGAGATGCATCGCCTCGACATAGTCTCCGGCGTATCCCCAGTCACGCACTGCATCGAGATTGCCCATCGAGATATGGTCCTCGAGGCCGAGCTTGATCCGCGCGACGCCATCGGTGACCTTGCGCGTCACAAACTGTTTACCCCGGATAGGGGACTCATGGTTGAAAAGGATGCCGTTGCAGACAAAGAGTCCATATGACTCACGATAGTTCACACCGATCCAATAGGCATAGAGCTTGGCCACTCCGTAGGGTGAACGGGGATGAAACATCGTTTTCTCATCTTGATATCCACCATCGTTGGCAGCGCCAAACATCTCACTGGTTGATGCTTGGTAAAACTTGGTCGCTGGTGAGAACATCTTGATCGCATTGAGAAAGTAGAGTACTGCGAGTGCATTGACCTCTGTCGTCAGCTTTGGTTGGTCAAAAGAGGACTTTACGAAGGATTGTGCGCCGAGGTTGTAGATCTCATGAGGTCGGAGCGTGCGGACGATATTGTACAGCGATGACTCATCGGTCAGGTCTCCCTCAACGAAATCGACTTGCTTCGTGACGCCAAGGAAGTCAAGATTTGAAAAATTTGGGTTACTGTATCTGCGAGTCAGACCATAGACCTTGTATCCTTTGGAGAGGAGGAGTTTGGCGAGATAGGGCCCGTCTTGACCCATGATCCCGGTGATGAGTGCTGTTT
>CAYWBR010000165.1:0-2652 GCA_964456675.1 uncultured Bacteriovorax sp.
GTGCCTGGCACCTTTTAGGAAATATTAAGATAGTTTTTCTGAAAGCTTCATCGCGAGTTGTGGAGAAGCATACTTTAAAAATATAACTGGGTTATTTATTTTATCAAAATGCTTAGATGATTTTGAAAAGAAGTACGACGAAACATCTGAATCTTTTAAAAAAATTGTATGACCTTTATTTGAGAACTTTCTAGAAACATATTCTGAATCTAAAAAACATACTTCTCTAATCATAAAATTTTTAGCCACATACATGATGATGCAGTAATCAGATAAATCAACTAATGACTTTTTAAGTTTTACACCTTTTGGTGAAGATACATCACTCCATTCAATTTTTACTTCAACTCTCTTATCACCTAAAACAAAATCGAAACCGCGCTGTGAAGTAGATTTAACTTGCTTTAAACCAAACACACATTTTGCGTACCATTCTCCTAATTGCGTTGGGAGGTTCTTTCCATTCAAAATGATTTGCTCTTTAGAAAGAATTTCATATGCCTTATGAACAATCTGTATTTGATCAAAAATCAATCGATTATTTGGAACATATATAATGGAGATTTTTTTAGCCGTTGAGCGAGGAAGTTTTTTTAAAAACTGTTTTTCATACCACTCACCAAACTTATCGTTATTTGAAAGCTCAAGTGAATCGAAAACATAACCGAGCTTAAGGATGTCGTTGATCTCCTTAAACTCGGAAAATTTTTTTTGTAGATATTTCATAGGAGCGAATTCATCTGGTTTTTCACCAATGACAAAGTTTTCTTCTTTGTCATAATCCGTACTCCCATGAGTTTCGGAACTGAAGAGACGAATCTCTTCATTTAACTTTTGGATATCCATGGGTAAACAACTTTATTTTTAAATTAATATTCTCCCATAGATTAACATTAAAAGTATTAAACCTTCAATTGAGAAAGCTCATTGTCAAAATTTAACATACTTTGAGCAAGACTTGAGTTTCGAGTTAAATAATGCTGAACAAAAATCTTAAAGTCGACAATTTTTGTCTGGTAATATTCTTTATCATCACCATTTGCATTGGCCATCTTTCTCTTTGCTTCAATGGCAGACTCTAATAAACGCCATGAAATAATGAGATTTCCGGCAAAATTGAGAAATGAAGTTGCATGTTGTAATACACCATCTGCGTTATTTTTTTTCATATAATCAGAAAAGAGGCCCAGAATCTCTTGAACCTTTTGTAAATTCTTGGCCAAAAATTCACACTCGGCCTTAAACTCTGATGCTTCTGGAGTCGCAAGTGCCTTTTGAATTTTCGCTCCAACTGCAATTAATGTTTTCGCATTATCTTTTAGTACTTTTCTCATCGTAAAGTCGATGGCCTGAATGCCGTTTGTTCCCTCATAAATTGTGGCAATTTTCGTATCTCGTGCAAATTGTTCTATTCCGTATTCAGAACAAAAACCATATCCACCATGAACTTGGATAGCATCAACTGCTATTTGAAATCCTTCATCCGAACAAAAAGACTTACAAATTGGAGTTAAAAGAGCAATCTCACTTTCTACTTCAACCTTTCCATGATGAAGTTGATCAAACAAATCCCCTGTATACAGAACCAATGATCGCAGTCCACGCGCCATAGCACGCATCTTTAACATCATTCTTTTAACATCTGGATGATGAATAATCTCTTTACCAAACTGAACACGCTCTTTTACATATTGTTCAGTTAATTGAAGGGCAAGATTTGCTTGAGACTCTCCTTGAATACCACAAAGAAGTCGCGCATGATTCATCATGATAAACATGTTTTGAATCCCCTCAAACTCTTTCCCAATAAGATAACCCTGACAATCGCCATTAGTTCCAAATGTTAATTCACAAGTTGCTTGTGCATGAATTCCCATTTTTTCTTCTATTTTTGTACAGCGAACATCGTTAGATCCTAAAACTGTACCATCTGGTTTTACTTTCAATTTTGGTACAATAAAAAGAGAAAGTCCTTTAGTTCCCTGTGGAGCCCCTGGAGTTCTTGCTAGAACCAAGTGAACAATATTGTCATACAAATCATTTTCACCAGAAGAAATAAAAATCTTCACCCCTTTTATTTTATACGTCCCATCGGTATTGGGAGCTGCTGTCGTTACCGCTGCCCCGACATCCGAACCTGCGCCTGGCTCAGTTAAGCACATCGTGCCCCCCCACTCACCAGTCATCATTTTTGTTACATAAAGATTTTTTTGCTCTTCTGAACCAACGGCAAGGATAACATCCATGGCACCTTTTGTTAGACCATAGTACATCGACCAAGCAATGTTGGCAGAGTTAGAAATTGACTGACAGGCAAATGAAACAGAATGAGGTGCAGGCATCCCACCAATTTCTTCAGGATAACCTAGCGCATACCAACCATTTTCGTAAAATTTTTTATGTGGATCTTTAAAACAAGCGGGAGTTGTAACTTTGCCATCTTTTAAAGTAACACCTTCTTCATCACCGGTAATTCTTGTAGGATAAACTTCATTGCCAATAAATTTATTGTATTCTGCAATGATCTCTTTCATATCTGATTCGCCAAGATCAGCATGATCTTGAATTTTTAAAACTTCAAAAAGATTAAAGTAAACATCGCGAAGATCAGTTCTAAATTGGGCCATAATATTTTCCTCATGAAAATTAAAT
>CAYWBR010000166.1:0-2647 GCA_964456675.1 uncultured Bacteriovorax sp.
TGGAACTAATAAACAAGCATAATGGAAATTTTGATATCGTTGTAACGGATCTACTCCTACTGCTGTCGGTGCTACTGCTCGTGAATTTGTAGTATCTTATAAGACAGAAGGTGCCAGTGGCGACCTTGCTCGATGCATTAGCAGCTAGAGTTCGGAAACTACATTAATAATAAAGAAGCGGTTTAACCGCTTCTTTTTACATGGTAGGGTAGTAGTATGATAATTCTTTTGTTGGTTCTGATGGGTTTGTCTTTAGGTAGTTTCACCAATGCCCTCGTTTGGCGCCTCCATGAGCTTGATAAAAGGAAACCCAAGTATTCCCGCAACCAGCTTTCAATAGCTCGTGGGCGGTCTATGTGTGTCCACTGCGGGCACATACTGAGCTCTCGTGATCTTGTTCCAGTCATTAGCTGGTTTACGCTTGGCGGAAAATGTCGGTATTGTCAAAAGACAATCCCTGATACACCCGTTCCTGAACTAGTGACTCCAATGTTATTTGTTGTGTCTTACCTGGTATGGCCATATGGATTGAGCGGTTTAGGATTGGCGAGGTTTATAATCTGGCTTGTGGTTTTAGTCGGCTTCGTTGCGCTGAGTATGTATGATTACCGCTGGCGGCTGCTACCCAACAAGATTCTATATCCGCTGGGTATGCTCGTTGCTATTCAGGTTGTTCTTGAGGTGCTATTAAGGGGTGGTTGGAGTCGAGTTGTAGGCGCATTGTGGGGCGTTGCCGTTGGTGCGGGAATCTTCGAAGTTATTTATCGATTATCCAAAGGAAAACTCATAGGTGGCGGCGACATCCGATTAGGGGTAGTGTATGGATTGCTCCTTGGCGGACCGGTACAGAGTATGTTGTGTATATTTCTTGCTTCAATATTCGGTACAGTCATTGCCATACCCTCACTAGTGAGTGGTAGTACGAAATCCACTACAAAAATCCCCTTCGGTCCGTACTTGATTGCTGCTACAGTCATTGTTTATTTATGGGGTACTGATGTCATACAGTGGTATCGGACGATGGCTGGAATATAGGATTGTTTTCAGATATAAGCAAGTTGCTTATGCTATACTAACCACATGAAGTGTGGGCGTCAGACCCGAGGGTTTACTATAGTCGAAACAATGATCTTCTTAGCCGTTTCGGGCGCACTGTTACTGGTAGCTATGGGTTTTATAACGAGCACCCAAAGTACCACGCAGTTTAATCAGGGTGCTAATGATGCTCTGCAGCAAATTAATAAAGTAGTTAACAACGTATCTAATGGTTATTACGCCGGTAATAGCGACGTCGTGTGTACAAAATCAGCTGGGGTACTCACTGCAAGTTCCACTGGCGGTGGATATTCACGAGGAACTAATGAGGATTGTGTTTTCTTAGGTCGAGTTATATCGTTTGGAACAAGAGGTTCAGACACCTATACTGCCTATGATGTTGCAGGCTTGCGACTAACGAATACTGGCGGGGAGGTTGATACTATGGTCAAAGCATCACCAACACGCATAACCGGAACCGAAGAGCAAGTCACATATCGTAATGGACTGCAATTTGGCGGTCTAAAACGTAGCAGTACGAGCGGTTTTGATGCAGCAGGATTTTTTGGAAGTTTGGGCAAAATAGCTTCTTCTGGTACTGGAACTGAGCTAGAATCTACTGCCCAGCAATTTGATTTTGTTGCATTTAACCAAGCTGATTTTCCAGGGGCGGTAACTGCAAGTTATGAAAGTAACAAGACAGCTTCAATGAGTGACGGAATAAAGATTTGCCTCTATGAAAGTAATCGCCAGGCAGTTATTGCGGTCGGTGGAGCCGGACAATCAGCCAACGCAATCATGACTATTAGTTCAGGGGACTGTTCGTCATGGTAGGACGCATGCGTAATCAAGACGGAGATACCATAGTTGAGGTGATAATTGCTGCGGCTATCGTGGGACTTATGCTAGTTGTTTCATTTACTATTGCTAACGCCAGCTTCAAGCAGATTCGCATGACTAAAGAACGTGGTGAAGAGCAACGATTCGCACAGTCACAGGTCGAGCAACTCGATCCTTTAATTAAGAATAATCCGGTTTATCTTACGAGTAGTCCAGCAGGCGTTCCTTATCCGTTCTGTTTCGATAATAGCGGTACCGCCTATACGGCTGGTGCCAACGATTGTAAACAGGGAACAGATCAACGATACGTTATTAGTATTTCTCATCCACCGGGCGCAGTTAATAATACTTACTTTCAGGTGTCGGTTTCGTGGGAAGGAATATCGGGGAGATCTGAGAAGTTAACCCTCGATTATAAAGTTGGAGAGAGGCAAACTAATGCTCCGTAAGGCGACACATCGATCTCAGTCGGGTTTTACTATTCTTGAACTTTTGATTGATTCAATGATATTTTCGACAATCTTACTATTGTGTACCTACGGCATTATTCAAATTGGCAACACATATTATAGGGGTGGAGCGTTAGTGCGCACTCAGAATGCAAACCGTAAAGCTGTGGACTCCCTGAGTTCGGCGATTCAATATGGAGGAAATGATATTGTGCCTGCAGTACCTAGTGGATCAGTCGCCGAGATTTTAGTCGTGTCAACCACTACAGATTTGAAGACTGTATGTGTAGGTAATCTACGCCTGCGTTTTAAGACTAATAAGT
>CAYWBR010000167.1:0-2608 GCA_964456675.1 uncultured Bacteriovorax sp.
GTGGGAACCACTGGCCTTTATGAGAAGAACGAACTTCTGCTATTATAATTTCTTGCTAATAGCTTCGGTCATTTTTTTTGGAAGTGGAGCATAGTGAAGTTCTTCCGCCATTTTTTGGCCATCTTTCATGGCCCATTTAAGGAAATTTCTAACTTCAGTTAGTTTGGCATTGCTTTTATCTTCGGGAAGCAAGATGTAGGTAAAAGATGAAATTGGATAAACACCTTTTCCTTCAGCATTGATAGTGGAAATTGTTAATTCTTTAGAAAAATCTTTGATAAACTCTGCTGCTTTAGAAATTGATTTTGCACTCGGTACAATAAATTCTCCAGCTTTGTTTTTAACTGAAGCCATTGATAATTTATTGTTTATTGCATAAGCAAGTTCTATGTAGCCAATAGCACCGTCAGTTTGAGAAATCATGGCCGTAACACCTTCGTTACCTTTAGCGCCAAGACCTGTTTGCCAGTTTACGTTTTTTCCAGCACCGATAACAGATTTAAACTCTGCTGACTCTGCTGCTGCAAATTCGGTAAATACATGAGTTGTACCAGAACCATCTGATCTTCTAACAACGAGAATGTCCGTTGCTGGAAGCTTAGCTTTCGGGTTTAATTTTTGAATTGCAGAATCATTCCATTTATTGATTTTTCCAAGAAAAATATTAGCGATAGTAGCACCATCAAGCTTGATATTGTTTTCTAGGTCTTTAACGTTATAAGCAAGAACAACACCACCCAATACAGCTGGTATTTGTTGAATTGGTGTCTTGGCTTGTTTAAGTTCTGCCTCTGTCATTGGAGCATCAGATGCGCCAAAGTCCACAGTTTGATTCAATACTTGTTTAATTCCTCCACCACTTCCAATTGATTGGTAGTTGAATTCAACGTTTTTGTTAGATTTTTGATATTCCGCGAACCACTTAGAATAAATTGGATAAGGGAATGTAGCACCAGCACCGTTGATCTTTTCAGCAGCATGAGTGCTAAAAAAAATAGACATAATAGAAAGTACAAAAACTTTTCTAAACATTTGTAAATCTCCTGTAGGGTTGAACTTCTCATAGTTGGAGACAGTCTAACAAAAAAATTCAAAATTTGTTTGTTAGAAATCTGTTAAGATCTTATTGGTATTTGAGTAGATTAATCGGATTTGGCAAGTTAAGGGGGAATATTTTCATAGCTTTCAAGTACATGATCTTAGGATATTATGTAGTAATCAGAGGAAAACTTGATAAGTAACACTAGCGACATAAAAATTGTACGAACAGAATCCAGAGCGATCAGCTTTTTAGCGCGTGCACTATTTTTCTTAATTCATTTGGCAATAATGACAGAAATTATTGCAGGACCTATTAAATTTAGACTCTTTGTTCGGCTGATTTTTTTTCTGTGGTTTGTTAAACCTTATCTTTCAACTATAAAAAATCGATACTATACCTACTGGTCGTTCTCTGTTGTTCTTGCTGTTCATATTGTCTTTAAAATAAATGAACAGTTTTTTGTAATGGATCGGCCGCATATTGCTTGGATATATCTGGTGGCCGAAGCGGTGTTGTTCATTAATATGTTTTTATTATCCTCTCCAATTTATTACCCGATTGTAAGTTGGTGGGAATATGATTTTCGATACAGAGATGATTTGAAAATCACAGTAAAACCAGAACATGCAGATATAGATTTAGATGCTAGACTCACGGATCTTCGTCGTCATGCAGGGTGCGTAAGTGTTTTTGACGAATTTAAAATCGGTGACCAAATTTCGATTAAAGCAACTCTTGGAGATGAGAGTGTTATTCTTAAAGGAATAGTAATGAGTAAGCGGCGAGAATATTTCGGTCGTGCTTGGAATTACGGTGTTCAGTTTAAGTTTGAAGGTAAAATAGCTAAAAAAAGATATGAGCAACTTGGAAAACTTTGGAAGAAAGGTAAAAACACAAAAAAGAAATTGAGAATGGCCCATGCATAAACGCGGACAACTAGATGATTCAAAACTCATAGGAAAAAAAATACAAGATCATGAATGGCATATGCATTCTGCTCTCAAAGAAGCACGTAAGGCATTTAAGGTAGACGAAGTTCCAATCGGAGCTGTAATTGTTGATCCGCAAGGAAATGTTTTATCTAGTCACCATAACATAAAAGAATCAACGTCTAACCCAATCGGACACGCCGAGATATTGTGTATCCAAGAGGCTTGTCAAAAAATTAGCAATTGGAGACTATCTGAATGCACTCTCTATGTAACACTTGAGCCCTGTCCCATGTGTCTATCGGCACTTCAGCAAACAAGAATTAAAAATTTAGTCTTTGGTGCCTATGATAACAAAGGGGGCGCGCTCTCTCTTGGTTACAACTTACACCAAGACAAGAGATTAAACCATCAATTTGATGTTGTTGGTGGAATATTGCACTACGATTGCTCTCAAATTTTATCGCAGTTTTTTAAGGAAAAACGCTCTTATTATCAAAAAAGCTAATGGCCAAAAATTATTGTGAGTGTTATTTTAACTTTACGGAGGGTTGTCCGAGTGGTCGAAGGAGCACGCTTGGAAAGCGTGTAAACGGGTAACCGTTTCGAGAGTTCGAATCTCTTGCCCTCCGCCATT
>CAYWBR010000168.1:0-2598 GCA_964456675.1 uncultured Bacteriovorax sp.
CGCCTGCTTTTACAGATAAAGATCGCGATGATTTAATGTTTGCCTTAAAAGAAGGTGTTGACTATGTTGCGCTATCATTTGTTAGAAAAAAAGAAGATGTATATACTGTTAAATCATTACTTCATTCATTAAAAGTAAGTGTTCCTATTATCTCAAAAATTGAAAAGCCTCAGGCCATCGACAATTTAGATGAAATTTTATCTGTTACTGACATGATTATGGTGGCCCGTGGGGACATGGGAGTAGAGGTCGGGAATCATTTGGTACCCTCGATACAGAAACAAATTATATCTAAATGTAATGCTAAGGGGATTCCTGTTATCACCGCAACTCAAATGCTTGAGAGCATGACAGAAAATCCAACTCCCACTAGGGCCGAGGCATCCGATGTTGCCAATGCTATTTGGGATGGTACTGATGCAGTAATGCTATCGGGAGAAACAGCTTCAGGAAAGTATCCCGTTGAAACAATTGTGATGATGGATAAAATTGTTCAAGAAGCCGAAAGAACTCCCAAAGAGCGCCCGCTGCTGCGCCATCAAGATCTTTCAAGCGTTACCTCCTCAATTATGGTAGCCGCTTCAATGATCGCCGAAAAAACAAATGCAAAACGCATTGTTTCGATTACTGAATCCGGTACGTCTTGTTTGAGAATAACGCAGTTTCGTCCAGCAGTTCCAGTGTTAGGAGTTACAAATACAGTAAAAATTGCTCGAAGATTATGTCTTTATTGGGGTGTTAGTCCATTTCTTGTCGCAGAGATGAAAGAAGAGGCACCAGATTTTCAAAAGCAAGTTTTAGAGGTAGTAAAAGAGAGGCTAAAGTTAAAAAATGGAGATCGCTTGGTGCTTACTCGTGGAGATGGAAAGTTTTTTTCAAGAGGAAGTTCGAACTCTGTTAAGGTGGAAATTATACGTGATATTCCTAAGGTGCCAGGAGGCTCTGAAGGGTTAATTGAGGCCAGTGACGATCATAAAAAAATTCTACTAGACTCTACTTTATGTGCAAGCTGTATGGCATGTACAACCGTATGTCCCCATGAAATTTGGACCGTTTCTAATGATGATAGTAAAATGACTTCAATAAATTCAGCACAAATAAATCGATGCTCATTAGATATGACTTGTGTTGAAGCTTGTCCGACAGGGGCAATCGAAATTATTCCAAATTCATGAAAGACCTTTATGGTATAGACTTAAAAAAATATCTAGTTACTGATTGGGGATATACAAATGAGTTATCCCCAATTAGTTTTGAGCGTTATGAAGATTGGGTAAACAGTGGCGATGCAGGGGATTTAAAATATTTAACAGATCATAGAAAAGATATTCGAAAAAGTTTAAGTTTATTATGGCCAGAATCAAAATCTGCTTTAGTTTTTTTGTTTTCGTATTTTTCAGATAAACGTAGTGTTGAAAATTTTTTACAAAACAATAAAGATTGGAATGGTAAAAAAATTTCAGGCTATGTTTTTGGTTTTGAAGGCGAAGATTACCATCATTTATTAGGCCAAAAATTAGTAGGTATTGGCGAGGACTTAAAACAAGTAATTCCCAATCTAGAGTATAAAATTGCCCTAGATTTACACCCTAATTTAGATAGAGACTTGGCCTATCGAACAGGTCTTGGGTGGTATGGTAAAAATTCTATGTTTATCTCAAAGTCCCATGGAAGTTTTACACTTATAGGATCACTTATTTTAAATCAAGAAATTGATTTAAAACTAAATGCTTTTGAAACTGACCACTGTGGGCAATGCCGCCGCTGCATTGAAGCCTGCCCGACTGATGCAATTAGTGATCATCGAACAATTATTGTCAACAAATGTATTAGCACCTTCACCATAGAGTCTTTTAAAGAAAAACCACCACCTGTCGGACATGATGAAAATTCGCCATGGATTTTTGGCTGTGATATTTGTCAAGACGTATGCCCATGGAATAAGCGGCTTCTTAAAATTGAGAAGGTGCCAGTTAAAGAGTTGAATGAGCAACAATTAAAATTCATAAACTTTTTTTTACTACGACCTATTTGTGATGTTTATGAGGCCATAACAAAGTTTAGCAAGAAAGAGTATTTGCGCTTTTTTGAAAAAACTCCCTTTGAACGCTTGGGCAAAAATGGAATGCTAAAAAATTTATTTCATAAAAATCAAGAATGAAATGTAAGCAACGTAGAGCATAGTTTATCGTTTGTGAGTAATTTGATCTTACATTTAGTAAGATATATGTAAAATGTAGTTGTGGATATAAAAAGATCATTTTGGGAATAATTAAGTTAGAAGACAAGGCAAGGAAGCGCTATCAAAATCTTATCCACCAGGTAAAAATATTGTAATTACACTTGGCATTTTATTTCCGCATTAAGAATCGACATTGTTATCCAATTGAAAAAATAATAATGAGTTTTTTTCTTCGATTCCCTTTAAACTAAATTCTTGTGTTGTATGGGTGCTGAGCATATATGCATCCCCTGGAAGTAACGTCTCGCCATTTATTATAAATTCCCCCTGATAGACATGAAAGTATACGCCCTTGGCCTTATCGTTACTTAGAATAATATCTTCACTGGAATTAAGGTTAATGTGGTAAAGGTTTG
>CAYWBR010000169.1:0-2556 GCA_964456675.1 uncultured Bacteriovorax sp.
CATCGAGCAGATCTTTTAAAAATAAAACATATACTTGATCACAAAAAATGCACATCTCATGAGCGTGAGTAATACGACACTGCTGTCGAGCAACTTCATCTGAAAACGAAAAAAGAGCTAAGGGGGCACATCTCATTAGAGAACCATTACCTTGAGAAAACTCATGTCGTCTTCCACATTCCTCTAATGACACTCCATTTTTATAAAGTGCAAGTGCATGGGCGATAGTATTTCCTATATCCTTAGGATTTGTTTCGGCCCATTTTAAAAATTCGTTTGCAACATGGACCTGATCAAATTTTTTATTTTTGGCAATTGATTCAAGTAGTGCAATCATCATTTCAGTGTCATCTGTTGGCGCACCAGCAACCCAATTAAAAACTCCTCCTCCAGTAATTTCTGTATGAAGAATATCTAACTCTCCCTTATCTTTAAATTCTAGTGTTGAGCCTAAACTATCTCCTACGTGCACTCCCAACAACATTCCTAATTTTTGACTGTTTATTTTAGAATCCATTGTTAACTATTATTAAGCGTTGATTTGAGATTTTTATAAAAATGTGAGTTTAGAATTTCTTCAATTTTTTGATTACTTTTAATAAGTTCAATTTGCTTATCAATGCCAGTCTCATTGTTTAAAACTTCACTCAATGGACGATAGGCGCACAGGACCTGCCATTTATTCTTACCAGGTGTAATTTTCCAATCACTTCCTAGAATTTTTTGAAAACCATCTTTAAAAACCTCAAAGTCTAAAGCACTTTCGACCTTTGTTTGATATTTCACATCTACTGAAATTACATAGCAAAGGATTGGTCCTTTATACATCTCTAAATTAAACTTATGATCAAAGTTATCCAATAAAACACCAAAATATAAACTCGGATTCCATTTGTCTGTGTCTTTTTCACCTAAACCAATACGTCCCCACCTTGTTTCTAGCTCATAGTTGAGTTCTTCTTTGTTTTCCAATTTTATTTTCTCTTCTAGGTTTCTAAAAATGGTCTTTAAACTCGACTCGATATTTCTAGCTTCAGAAAAGTACTGAAGAGCTTCAAGGTTTAAACTTTTCATATCTAATGCTACCTCACTTTTAATATATTTTATAAATTCAGATAAGAGAAATGATCCTTCGCTTGATTCATCTTGCTTAGCTTCTGCGCAAACCTCAACTAGCTTACTCCATGTAATTTTTTTTACATTGCCTTTTAACTCATCACAAATAACCTTTTGACTTAACAGTTCAGCATCTGTGCTTGATACTAATTCCAACAGACAAATTAAATGAGGCGTATTTTTGAATGCTTCATAATATCTAGTTATCTGTTTTTCTTGAAAACAAGCATTAATTTTTACTTCGACTATTATGACATTTTCTCTACCATAACCAATTAGATCAATAAATCCTCTCTCTATTGCTTTTTGAGTTTCCCATGTAAAACTTTGCTTATAAAGACTAGAATCACTACTCAAAGTTTTTAAAAACAACTCGCTAAATCTTTTGCACGAGTTTAAGCAATAACAAAGAATTTCCGTTGAGCAGTTTTCAAGCGGGTTAATGTTTCCTTCTGGGTACTTGCGAATTGTTGAGAATAAATTAATTTCTGTCATGGGAGCCTCATTAAATCACATCCCTTTATTTCTATTTAAAATCGCTTTTGCTTTTTCAATAAACTTATTTAAAACATCATCATTTTCAACAAGCTCAATATCCTGTCCATAGACAAACAGCTGGCCTACAAATTCTTCTAGGTTTGTATATTGACATTCGTAAAGATCAAATTCGTCTCCCTCTTGAAAATGGATTGTTTTAAAAAATCTTTTTTCACGTAGAAGGTGCTTCGAATTGCTATACACTCTAAAAGTACACGACTTCAAGTCACCTAAAATTAGGCCGGAAGCATTTTTAAATCGTTCACATGGATTCCACTTTGCGAGTGAAGGATATTTAAATTCTTCTGTCAATGAGTCTATTTTTTGAATTCTAGATAATTTATAAGTGCGAAAATTCTCTTCTTTCATCTCGCTCTTAAAGCTTAGAAGATATAAATCATCTCTATATTGGCATAAAGTTAATGGAAAAATATCAACCGTTTTTTTGTCGTAGGTAATTAACAATTTCTTATTTCCAGAGAGTGCCCTTACAATCTGTTCCAGCATTTGGTTTTGATTGTCAGTATATGGTCGAGCTGAAATTGGTGCTAAATAGTAAAACTTACGATCAAGATCTTTGTACCCAGATAGTAGATCTTCTTGAAGTTCATTTTCAGGAAGTAGATAGCCTAACTGCCGATAGGATTTTAATAGGAAAACATTCTCCTTTTCCGCATCGATAACTTGAAACCAGTTTTCATTGTGAAGAGTATATTTTGTAACTTCTCCATCTTTGATTTTTTTCATCAAAGATAATCTCTCTCCCATGTCTTCGGTAAGTTCTGCGATACACTTATAAAATTGAGAGCGCGAAGGGTTACCTAGAATTTCTTTTACTTCATCTTCAGTTAAAGTAAGCCTTGGGGCATTACAGAGTTTACGCAATAAAATAAGATAACGATC
>CAYWBR010000170.1:0-2511 GCA_964456675.1 uncultured Bacteriovorax sp.
GCCAGTTCACTAAGCGTTAATCGCCCACCGAACTCCGAACAAAAAGCTCCGACAACTCGGAGCTTTTTTGTTGTATTTAAGCGAACAGTTATTGCCTGGCATATTGATTACTAGTTATACTCATTCAAAAGGAGTTAGTATGCCAGCATTGTCAGAACTTATTGAACCAAATTTTAGTGGTTCGCCCGAGATGGATCGTTATTTTGCATATAACGGTTTTGACACTGAACGAATTATGACAGGGGATCGCCGCGATAAACTAACTACTGATGGAGTTGAAAACACTATTTATGCCATACATGCAGCAGCAAATATGGGCGACCAATGTGCACGTGCTCTTGTTAATATTGCTGGGTATGAACAGCTGAGAGTCTGGAATGTGGCAGAAGATTCCATAACAGCAGAACAAGAAAAAGCTGTCAAAAGCGACCCGACTGCCCCTATCGATGAACTAGTAGCAATTGACTGGCTAGATACTGTTGATTCTGAAGATTTGAATGAAGCTGCTGCATAAAAATAAACTTAACAACTAAATACTGTTTGACATTTAAATTAATTAGGTTTAGTATTACGTTTATGCAAAAATTAATTGCCTCAGTCTCGTATTGGTTTGCACCAACCTATCGTTGGCGCTTTGCTTATATTTACCTATAAAACCCCAGTTAATCTGTACACACAAACCGCCTTCGATACAAAAAGGCGGTTTTTTAATTTCTATACAAGAAAGGAACAAGCAAATGATCAGTACAAATCCAGATCCCCATGAGCGAGCTCATGAAATAATCAATGGGCTTCCAACGCCCAACTACGCCGTTAATTTTCAACCAGAATTTACCGACCAAAAACGCCTGTTTTGTGGTGTTCGTGATCTGGTAGAAATGGAAGGCGTAACTAACCCCCACGAGATTCAATTCTTCCGTAGCACAGTTGCAGTTGCTCGTACCTTAGTTCTACTCGGTAGCTGCCACGAGGTTGTCGATCTTAAAGAACCTGAAGAATCCAAAATACGACCGGTACTTACGAGCCTTGAACTTGTTAGACAATCGTCACTACGTGACGTGCTAGCAATCTACCGAGGTCTTGGTCAGTCGGCTAAACCACGTAGCGCAGGCACCGAAACACTGCCCAATGGGACGCTCATACCCAGCTTTCAGGGTGATGAAGTCAATGGTAAATCTGTAGATCAACGTCAACCCGATCCTGTACGAATGGTAAATGGCGCAATTCAAGCACTCACAATTCGGCAGCAACTGCGTCGTAATATGCGCGGTCTGCATATCCCATCAGCGCATGAAATGCTGCTCTTGGCTCGAGAGATTCCGTTCGTCAGGCAATGCCCCGAAAACGGAACACTCAATCTATTGTCGGCAGATTTACCTTGGATTGGCGTCAGGACAAATGCGCCTCACGGACCGCATGTGCAGCTACTATCGCAGGTAGAAAACAGTATTGGCGTAAAAATTGATGCCAACAGCGATGCCGAACATATTCGTCAATTAACTGAATTTCTTGACCCAAGGCGAGATCCAGGAAAGCTCATCTTTATGGTGCGTGTCGGTCTCAGGCATACCGTTCAGTTGAGAACAATTGCTCGTGCCATTGCCCGGCATAACCCAAGTGCTCGCGTACTGTACGACATGCATGGTGCCACCAAACAAACAGACAACGGAGTGAAAATTCGCGCGATTCCAGATATCATGGCAGGCATAACTCAGCTCAGCGAAGCACTGGACGAGGTAGGCCTGCAGCTTGACGGTGGACACTTCGAGTCTACCCATTTAGATCGACTGGAATGTGTCGACGAAGTCGATCAACTGCCCACTCATCCGGGAGAAATCGACCCCCGACTCAACCCCCGACAAACATTGCAAGTACAAAACCATTTAGCCCAGGCTATGAAATAAGGAGATACTAATGTCATTAAATTTCGAACAAGCATCCAACCTCAGAGATGCACACAATATCAAAATTCCCGAAGAAAAACGTATGAATTTAATCGATATCATGTCTCATTATGCGGAGACAGATGTACTCGACCTTGAATTTAGCGTACCTAAACCTATCAGTTCGCTGATCCGCATTCAACAGGAAATAGCCTGGCAGGGATGACCCGCCCACACAGGTCGGATGGGCTGCCTGTCATGGCTTCATCAGTAAACGTCAATTTAACTATCAAGAAAGAAAATACAATGACCAATAACAATTATAATGGCGAATGCTCGCCAAAACCAAAGAATATATTACGCAACCCCGAGGATGTACAATTTGTCACTCGAATTCTTCAATGTGCCAGCGCCACAAAATGCGCTCGCACTATCGTAGAATACGATGGTGACATTCCGGAAACACGTCATAGTGAAGGTCTTCCTGGACACATATTACGCCAGGCAGAAATCTTACCAAGCATTGAACTCGTAATGGTACCGTGTGATCATCATGGTGGCGAACAGTACATCAGTTCTGTATCAGGGACAGATGTACTATAATAAGGAGTAATATGACAAAACCTGT